>JBDTZD010000389.1:0-3241 GCA_040005335.1 Pyrinomonadaceae bacterium
CACAGGCTTTTTAAATTTCGTTTAATGAAAAATACCTTTTACTTTTTCATTGGGCTTGCCATCGCGCCCGGTGACATTGAAGTCATCGGCGTGGATGCAGGCATTGGCATCGGCGTCGCCATCGGTTTAATCTGAATATTATCAGTTACTGATTTCACGCCTTCGCCTTTAGCAGCAGCAACTGCCTGATCTTTTTCCATCTGCGTGGTAACTGTGCCGCCCAAGGTCACGACGCCGTCTTTAACAGTTGAGGTTACGCCCGGCGTTTTCACTCTGCTTGTTACTTCTTTTTGTACATCAGCATCGCTCTTACCGCCGCACGCGCTTAGGATTAATGCCAACGAGAAACACAGAACTGCAAATAAGCTAAATCTTTTCATTTCGTCCTCCAAGAATATTTCTGAATTTTATTTTACCGCTTTGGTCAAGATTTACCGACTTACCCCTGTTTTGTCAATCGGTTTGGGGCGTTTTGGCTTGGGCTGTGAAATTAGCTTGAGGATTCCGAGCGCAACATCGCCCGGCGTTTTATCTTTCGAAACTTTAACTTTAATTTTGGCTGTTTGATAAATTTTGCGGCGCGAACTAAAAAGCTGTTGTGTTTTGGTTTTTAAACGGGCTAGCGGACGATTTTCTTTGGCTTCGGAAATACGTTTCCAACACAATTCAAAAGACGCATCGAGCCAAACCGGAATGTAGTTTGCGGCTTCAATAACTTCGCGGTTTTCTTCGATTGTCCAAGTTCCGCCGCCAAGCGCGAGGATCATGTTCCCCTCCAATTTTATAACTTCACGTAAAGCATCGGTTTCGATTTCGCGAAAAGCATTTTCGCCCAAATTTTCGATCATCTGTCCAATGTGGCGATTTTCCCGTACTTCGATAAACTCGTCTAAGTCAATCCAATCCGCGCCGGTCAGTTCTTCGGCTAAAACCTGCGCAGTCACGGTTTTACCCGCGCCCATAAAACCAATTAGGCAAATGCGAAGTGGCTGCTGAATGTTCGTTTTAGGCGTTTGACTTAATTTATTCACAAACCTTTTTGAGAGAATCAAAAAACTCAGGGAAGGAAACTTTAACACAATCCGCATCCATGATCTTAGTGTTGCCAACAGCAAAAAGTCCGGCGACGGCAAACGCCATTGCAATTCGATGATCGCCGTAGGTTTCAATTTGCGCCCCACGTAAAGTTGATTTTTCGACGCGTAAGCCGTCAGGAAATTCTTCCACGATTGCGCCCATTCGCTGTAAATTTTCAACGGTTGCCGCTATTCTGTCCGACTCTTTGACGCGCAGCTCAGAGGCATCCCTAATTGTTAATCCGCCTTCAAGCTGCG
Organism: Pyrinomonadaceae bacterium; assembly: GCA_040005335.1. GTDB lineage: Bacteria > Acidobacteriota > Blastocatellia > Pyrinomonadales > Pyrinomonadaceae > JBBQUS01. Next base: position 1,335 of record JBDTZD010000389.1, read on the forward strand.
TGCCTAAAACTGCTAAAACCGGCAATTCGTCAATTAAACCGGGAATTTGCCCGCCCTGTAATATAACGGCTTTTACTGTCGTCGGCGCGGGTTTTATGCTGCCGTAAACCGTCAAGTTACCGACGGGTTCATTGCAAACTTCGCGCTCGTCGGATTTTTCAATTTTGACCCCGCAGTTTTCTAAAACATCTAAAATCGCCGTGCGGGTCGGATTGAGACCGACATTTTCGAGCGTTAATTGTGAATCACTAAGGCAAGCGGCAGCAACGAGAAAAAACGCGGCGGAAGAAATATCCGAAGGAATGTTTAAAGAGCCATTTGCAACGAGTTTTGCTGTGGTTCCTTCAATTGAGGTTTGATGGATGAAAAAGCCGTCTTCGTCGGCAACCAGAGTTTCTTTGAGTTTGACACCAAACCAGTTCAGCATTCGTTCGGTATGGTCACGCATCATACCGATTTCGGGTTTCAGGTTCCGGACTGCAGATTGTTTAAAACTGATTGTTGTTTTTCCGGTGGCAAATAACCCAGCCAGCAAAATACATGATTTGACTTGCGCGCTTGCAACAGGCAGCACATATTCGACTGGCTTTAGAGGATGTTTGCCGTTAATTATCATCGGCAAAAAAAAGCTTGCCGATTCTATTTTAGCTCCCATTTTTTCAAGCGGTTCGATAACGCGGCGCATCGGACGTTTTTTTAGTGATTCATCGCCATTCAACTCGCTCGTAAAATTTTGTCCGGCTAAGATTCCGCTGAGAAGCCGTACGGTCGTTCCGCTGTTTTCGCAGTCCAGCGCGACGGTCGGTGGCTCGAAACCAATTTTCCCAACGCCTTTGATTTTGACGCTTGAGCCAGCGCGCGTAATTTCAACTCCTAAATTTTCCAAACAATTGAGAGTTGCGGCACAATCCGCGCTTGAAGCAAAATTTTCAATTTGCGTTTCCCCCGTCGCCAATGCTGCGAACATCGCCGCGCGATGCGAAATTGATTTGTCACCGGGAAGCGAAAGTTTACCGTGTAATTTTTTTGCAGGTTGAATTATCATCGTGTTTGCAGACTTATTTTCAAAATTGATTTTACACTAAAGATTGTAAACTCTTGACACATCTTGCTTGCCCGTGTTAATCGTTTCACGCCGCAAAAAAATAATTGGTAGAGAGTTTGTCAGCAAAAAAGTGAAAGAAAAAACAGAAATTAAGCTGCCGAGTCGTCTCGAAACAATTGACGAAGCAGTGATGACGGCAGCTAAAGTGGCGACCGAAAGTGGTCTGCCGGACGAAGCATTATTCGGAATTGATCTGGCGGTCCGCGAAGCTGTCGCCAATGCTGTCAAACATGGCAACAAATTCGACGCAACAAAACAAGTCAAAATCACGTTCGAGAAATCATCTCAGGAACTTGTTATTACAATCGAAGACGAAGGCGCCGGCTTTGAGTTAAGCGCTGTTCCAGATCCAACAAATGCTGAAAACCTACTCAAGGAATCCGGGCGCGGAATTCTTTTTATGCGCTCATTTGTGGACGAAGTTGTTTGGGAACATGCCTCGACCGGCGGCACAATCGTTCGACTGACAAAGAAACTATGAATCTTATAATTGTCATTTTCGAGCCTCGAATTTTTGAGCGCTAATAACAAAGCAGTTGCAAAAACGGCAATCACAAATCTAAAATCTTAAATCGCAAATTTCACAAGGAGATAAAAATGGCAGAACTGAATATTAAAGAACGTCAAGCCGGGGACATTACCGTGCTCGACATGGATGGACGAGTCACTATTGGCGAAGGCAGCGTCGCGCTTCGGACGGCAATTCGCCGCTTGCTTGAAGAAGGCAAAAAGAAAATTTTGCTCAATATGGGCGGCGTCGGATACATTGATTCGAGCGGCATCGGCGAACTCGTCTCGAGTT
>JBDTZD010000263.1:0-10896 GCA_040005335.1 Pyrinomonadaceae bacterium
AGGCTCCAAAATTTGGCAGACATCACGGCGGAAATTGAATTACGGTAATAAGACGTTGGTGATGGGAATTTTGAACGTGACGCCTGACAGTTTTTCGGATGGCGGCAAATTTGATTCGTTTGAAACGGCTTTAGAACAAGCTGAATTAATGATTGCCGCCGGAGCAGATATTCTGGACATCGGCGGTGAAAGCACGCGCCCTAATAGTCAGAGAATTTCTATTGAAGAAGAAACGCGCCGCGTTATTCCAATAATTTCAGAGATTACACGTCAATTTGATATTGCGGTTTCAATTGACACAACCAAATCAGCAGTTGCGCGAGCTGCAATTGAAGCTGGCGCTGAAATTATCAATGATATCTCCGGTTTGCGTTTTGATCCGGAAATTGGTGTTCTTGCAGCTGAAACAAAAGTCGGACTGGTTTTGATGCACTTACGAGGCGATTTTGAAACGATGCATCAGCAAATACCTGTGGAACGAGTTTTGCCCGAAGTAATTACTGGATTAAGCCAGAGCGCGGCAAAAGCCGCGAGTTTTGGCGTAAAAGACGAACAAATCGCGCTTGATATTGGCATTGGCTTTAGCAAAACGTTGTCACAAAATTTGGAACTTTTAGCCCGGCTTGACGAAATTTGTCACAATTTGAACGATTTTCCGCTGCTCGTTGGAACCTCTCGAAAATCATTTATCGGGAAAATTTTGAGTGAAAGTTTATCCGCTCCGGCGATTTCCGCAGACAGGCTTTACGGTACTATGTCGAGCATAGCAATCGCAGTTTTCAATGGAGCTAACATCATTCGCGTTCATGATGTGAGAGCAGCAGTCGAAACTGTTCGCATCGCTGAAGCACTTAGAAATGTTACTGATAGACAGAATTGACAAGATAATTTATCATCTTAAAGACGGTCACCTAATCGCTTATCCTATCCATTTTACTCAAGTAAATGCTCAAAATTGTCCGGCTTTTTACGATTTTTACGACATTCGTCATTGTTTCTGGTTTTACTGAGTGTTACAAGCCAGTGACAAATTCGGGCTTGCCAAATAACGTTAAAAAAGTTGCCGTCCCTCCATTTCAGTTTGAAGCGAGAGCCCTGCGTTATCGGCTTGAATCGAGATTTACAGATGCGGTTGTGCGCGAAGTCATTAAACGCGGGCAGGGATTACGGGTTCAAGGCACAACAGAAGGCGCGGATGCCGTTATTGAAGGCAGCTTGAGAGATTTTGGTTTTAGCGGCGTCTTGCTTGACCGGGCGGGACGCGCTCGCGTTTATGAGGTGACAATTGTCGGCACGATCACCGTCCGCGACACTAGGGAGAATAAAATAATCTACGATAATCAAAATTTTATTTTCCGCGATTCGTTTGAATTCGCTGATGACCCTCGCACCTTTTTCAACGAAGAGGATCCGGCAGTTGAACGCATCGCCCGCGCCTTTTCCGAATCGGTAGTGTCCGCAATTATTAATGGTCTTGGTGTTAAAGAAGAAAGAAAGTGAGCAGAAACCAAACCCCTATGGCTAAATTTCACGGCTTTGAATTTATCTCCCCCGACAAATGGCTGTTCATGAACAATGCCGAAGTTGAGAAAGCCGCGCAGCGCGCTGCCGAATATGCTGAACGAAACTTCAATTTCGACAATCTTGAACAACACATTGAAGAATATCTGCGGCAATGGGCTTTAGCACAGTTAATTGAAGTTTATGGCTATCCCGAAAATTGGCTTTGGCTGGCAAAAGCTTCTAAACGGAATGCTAATATCGTTATCAAAGACGAAACCAATCGTAGTCTCGCGCTCGTGGCTGCCCGCTATTTCGGTGATTCAGACCTCGAATTTGAGCAAGCCGGACACGACCTTCAAAGTGATTTGGAAGACATCGAGACAGTCCGTTTCGGCATTGTTACGGACGGTAGAAGGATTGCTTTTCTTTGTAAAAACTCGGATGAGCAAATCGGTGATTATAAAACAATTGCCGACTTTCCTAATTATTTAGAATTTAAAAGTTATCTTGAGACCAATCAATTGCCTGCTTTACCGGCAACGACTCATAAATTTCAAAAATTGCCCGCCCCGAAACGTTCCTCAAAACCTGTTTCTGCTACAGTTTCTCAAGCGACCGAGAAAATGGAGCCTCCCGCCACCGTCTCTTCTAAATTTCAACTTAACAGATCAAATCGGCGAACAATCGCAGCGATTTTGGGCATGGTTTTGCTAATTTTGCTGGGCGCGTGGTATATCACCCGAAGTGAGCCAAGAGTGAACGGACAGACTTCGGCAAGCGATGAAATTCAAACAGAGAAAACCGATAGCCCCAATCTCAAAACAAACGAACCCTTAGATAAATCCCCCTCAATTTCTCGTCGCCAAGGGCACAACGCGCCGAAACAAACGGAGCGGCGAGCAATAGATTTAGACGGCAGAGTTATCTTAAACCGCAAAGATATGTCGGTCATGCAAAGCCGCCCGACAGTTATCCCTAGTTCCGGAAAACCGGAGCCCAAAGTCGCGCAGCCAACTTCGACACTGCCGAGCAACCGTAAGATTATTGCTCAACCCTACACGAATTAAAGATGACGCTCGTCACTAAGGAAGATTTACGGAAACAATTAAAAGACGGCGAAATTAAATCGGTTTATCTGTTTTTCGGCGCGGAAGACTTTTTACGTGACCAAGCCGCCAAAGCCATCACCGAAAAAATTCTAAAAGACGCTCCGCTCCGCGAGTTTAATGAAATTACGATGAGCCTTGCTCAAACAGACGTGCAACATGCCATTGCCGCCGCCGAGCAGCTTCCAATGATTGCCTCCCGCCGCGTTATTAAAATCACCGAAGTCAACAAAATCGGACGCGAAGCAGACGAAGAAGCTTTGGCGCGCTATATTATGCGCCCGGTTGAAACGAGCGTCGTCTTATTGTTGGCAGACGATTTGGACAAGCGCAAAAAACTAACGAAAACGTTGATTGATAATTGTACGGCAGTCGAGTTTGCGCCGCTCGGTAATGATGATTTAATGCGTTGGGCGCGGAATTGTCTCAAGGATTTGCACGCCGAAGCGGACGAAAAGGCATTGTCGCATTTGATAGCTTTGGTTGGCAGCGATGTTCGAACTTTGACCAATGAACTGGGCAAAATAGCGGTCGCCGCTTTGCCATCGGGCAAAATCACGTTTGAACTCGTGGATGAGCTGGTTCCCAATTCGCGCGAGCTGTCGAATTTTGAACTGACCGATTATTTAATCGTTAAAAATCGGAGAGGGGCTTTGCAAATCCTTCACAAAATTTTGGACGATGGCGCTGAACCTTTGATGCTGCTCGGTTTGATTGCAAGCAATTTCCATCGTCTGGCGTGGACAAAAGAAGCGATGGCGCGCGGCGCGGATCGCGAAGAGGTTTTCCGGGTCGTACGTCTGCCATTTAACAAACGCGAAGAATTTCTGGCGACCGCCCGTCGTTCGGACGCGCGTTCCTTAACCAAAACTTTGGAGCGCATTGCTCGGACAGATTTGGCTATCAAAACTTCCCAGGGCACTCCGCGTCTGCAAATCGAAATGCTTGTTTGCGAGTTGACGCGCTAGCCAACATTGAGAGAGCGCCGCGGTAAGCTCGGCTATTCAGCTTCGCTCGTCGTGTACCAATCTTCGTGCAGAGAAAAGTCATGACAGCGCAAACATGTTGTCCAACGCCATTGATGATGGCAACCCGGACACATGCCCCTTGTGGCAAAAGTATTCCAGCTCGTGTAACAGGCTCCGTAATAATATTCGGGATGCCCGCCATCGGCGCACGTCCAGCGGTCTGCGCTTTGTGGCTCCCATTGGCACAAAGGACAGCGAATCCGCTCGAAATGGTTTTCCTTCCGATCAAGCTCGGTTACTTTGTCAATCGTTTCTTCAGGTTTGAGAGTTTTCCGAAAAAGAAACGGGACGTCATCCCAAATTGCAGTTAAAGTCATTCCTAAAATTTTAACTTTTCTTGCCCGGCGTTACCATAATTTGTTCGACTTTATAGCCACGTTCTTTGAGCAGTTGAACTATGCCTTTGGCGCCAATCAAATGTCCTGCTCCGACTACAACAAAACACTTTTCGCCCGTTTTCAGACATTGTTCAGCAAAATTAGCCATTCGCGGATTGCGATCATCGAGCAACTTTTTCTGTATTTCGATTGGCTCACCACTTTCGCTGGTGAAAAACGACTCAAGCCGTTTAACGTCGGCTGCCGACCAAGCGGACAGCAAATTTTGCGAATAATCTTTAAAGTTTACCGCTTGGTCAAGCGTTGACTCCAAAAATTTTAGCTGTATCGGTTCCGGCGTTTCAGAAAGCAACTTGAGCTGCCAATCGGCGGATTCGATTTCGACAATTTGTTTTTTGTCTCTTGCTTTGTCGAGAAAATATTTATCAATACCAAATTCCGGTTGATAACCGCTTTTCATCATTGGTATGACGGCAATTGTGATTGCCGCAATCCAGGGTTTGAGTTTGACAATGCCTTCGACCGGCAAACCATTATCGGCTGAAAATTTTTTTAGTTTCTCCGCGCCGGCTGGACTAAGATGGTTAAAGAGTGTGTCATCGCCCGCGTAAACGCCGTTAGCCGAAACGTAATTTTGCATGGCAGTTTGGTCAATTTTGCCAATGTCTGCTTCGACAAGGAGTTTGTCAGATTGAGCAAACGCATCTTCGATCTCGACGGGCAGCGGATAAAAATCTTTAGTTCCAAGATGAATTGAACCAAACATGTAAATCGTTTTACCGTTTGCGGCAGTCGCTTTCCACATCAGCGAAGGCGTCTTTTGAACAACGGGAATCGTTGCGAGCTGCGCTTTTTGCGCTTGCGCGATGGCAGTTGAAGGAACAAAGAAAACAGAGGTAACCCAAGCAACAAGCGTAAAATTAAGCCAGACCTTGGTAATACGATTTTTTTTCACGATTTTATCTCCCAGAGTTCGTTGATAATCTGATTTGTGAATTTTAATACGATCAAAACTAGACAATAGTTACGACGTTTTTGCCATAACTCGAAGAAGAATGAGATTTTTTTTCAGTTGATTGAGCTAATTATAAATGAGACCGGATCTTTACTCAGATACTGGTTAAATTACGCGCTTTGTCTTTGTGGCGTTCAATTGCCAGAGTAACGAGTTCATCAATAACAGTTGAAAACGGTTTGCCAGTTGCAGCCCACATTTGGGGGAAACCGGAAACTTCAGTCAATCCAGGCAACGTGTTAATTTCATTGATAAGTAATTCATTCGTATCGCGACGCAAAAAGAAATCAACCCGCGCTAAACCCGAACCGTCAATTGCTTTGAAAGCGATTTTCGCCATCGCCCGAATCTCTTCGGTCAAATCTTCCGAGAGCGGAGCGGGAACTGTAAATTCGTTGTGTCCGGTGCTTTTATACTTTTCTTCGTAATCAAGGAATTTCGCTGATTCGTCGTGGATAATATATTCGCCGGGCAGAGACGCCTCTGGCGAGTTGTTGCCCATCACGGCGACTTCGATTTCGCGCGCGTCCACACCTTCTTCAACAATAATTTTGCGGTCGTATCGAGCCGCTAATTCAATCGCGTCGCGCAGAGAATTAACGTCGGTCGCTCTGGAAATTCCAACTGATGAACCGAGGTTTGCCGGTTTGACGAAAGCGGGGAAACCGATTTTATCTTTGATCTTCTCAAGCACTCGTTCAGGATGTTTTTCATATTCGCAGCGCAAAAACCAAGTATATTTGCACATCGGCAAATCGCATTGACAAAACAACGCTTTCATCGTCACCTTGTCCATCCCGCACGACGAAGCCAGCACTCCGCAGCCGATGTACGGAATGCCGGCCATTTCAAACAAACCCTGAATCGTTCCGTCTTCGCCATATGTGCCGTGCAAAACTGGAAAAACCACATCGAGCGGCTGGCTAGATAAATCGCGTTCAATTGTGTCAAGCAGAGTTAAACCCTGATAAGACGGATCGCCGATTAAGGCGACAGCGCGATTTTCGTTAGTCAGTTCTTCATGAAGAAGCGCCCGCGTCGCTTCGGGAAACATCCGCGCCGAATCAGCCGGAGAGTTCCAGCGTCCATTCCCGCTGATTGCCATCGGAATTAACTCATATTTATCACGATCAATTTGCTCAATTACCGAACGCGCAGAACGTACGGAAACTTCATGCTCACCGGAACGTCCTCCAAAAATAAGACCAACTCTAATTTTGTCCATTACTACAAAATACTGCTTTCAAATAAATTATAAAATTGTTTTACCCAGCGCGGATAAAATAAGTTCTACCGCCAGTTCTGAAGTTCTGTTATTAGTATCAAGCGTAGGATTAACCTCGACTATTTCAAACGAACGCATTTTACCGGTTTCAGCAATTCTCTCCAGTGCCAGATGAGCTTCGCGATAGGAAAAACCGCCGCGCACCAGCGTTCCCGAACCGGGCGCGTCCAGCGGGTCAAGCGCATCAACGTCAAAAGTCACGGCAAAACCGCCCGGCGCTTGGGCAACAAGTTCAATTGCCTGCTCGACGCAGGCATTCATCCCGTAACGATCAATGTGATGCATCGTCCAGCATTTAATTCCCTGTTCGCGGATAAAATGTTTTTCGCCTAAATCCAGATCACGCGCGCCGATGTGAGCAAAATATTTTGCGCTGATTTTTGGCGTAAATCCTTCTAAATTCACAAGTTCAGGAACGCCGTAACCAAACAATGTGGCGAGCGGCATTCCGTGCAAATTACCGGAAGGCGACGTTTGCGGAGTGTTCATATCAGCGTGAGCGTCAAACCAAATCAAACCGACCTCTTGTTTTTGTTCGCGGAAAAAGGACGAAATTCCGGTAAATGTGGGCAACGCAATTGAATGGTCGCCGCCCAGGATAACCGGTATTTCCCCTGCCTGCAAAATCTTTTTGATTGCGGGAACAATCTTACCAACCGACTCGAACATTTCCGGCAAAAAGCGCGGGTTTTCTCCTTCATTTGGCGGGTAGAGCGGACGCGGCAAATCAAGGTCATCGTAATCGCGCACCTCATAGCCCAGTTCAATTATCCGCTCGGTCAAAATTTGACCATAAACTTTTGCTTGTCTGATCGTGCGGGTGCCGAGACTGCTACCGCGTTTTGCCGCTCCGAAGCCAAGCGGAACCCCCAAAATCCCAATTTTTTTGCCGCGTCCCGGAAAATCCCTGTCAATCATATATTTCATTCATATGTTTCTCAGTTTACCAACCGCTCACCAACAAATTCGCAGCGGCTTTTAAACCGCACTTTTGATATTTATGATAAGCTTCGGCAGCTCTTTCTCTGATCCTTTCGTCTGTTTCGCCTGTTGTCCAGCCGTCAAGAGCAGCAGCTAAAGTATAAGCTTCGGGAGCCATTAATCCTGTTGTCCAGAGTAAAGGATGCGCGCCTGTTTTTCGTAAGGAATTACTGAAATAACTTTTGCTGACGCACGCCAAAATTATTGCTTCGCGCACCCTTTCATCGGCTTTGCTTGGATATTCCGACAAGCTAAAATCCATCAGCCCATCGTGCCCAATGTAAGCCACTAAATCCGCCGAGCCGCCAATGTTGATTGTAATCTGTTTTGTTTTATCATCAAATTTGATTTCTTCGGTTTCTGTGCCAGCCGCAAAACGCAGAAAGTCAATTGTGCTCTGCTTGATTTCGCGCCCGCGATAGGCATCGGCAATTAAATAAACATCCTTTGTTTTGTGCTTGAAAACAACTCGCTCAAGCACGTTTGCCTTTGGATTTTTTACTTCTGCCACCAATTCCCAAGCAGATTGTTTGCGAAAAAACGATTTTACACCGTATGCCGCGCCCCAATATAAATTATTAGCAGGATCATCGCCATTGCCGATTCGCGCCGGAACCGGAACGATGCCTTGAAATTCGTTGTCGCACAGCGCAACCACGACATGAACGACTTTGCTCGTATTGCGCCGAACGTTTGGTGAGTTTTGGAGCAAAGATTGATTATTAATTGCGCTCTCAGGCTTGACAGAGTTTTGTGCCTTGGCGTTTTGTTCAACGCTCCCTGCGCAGCCGATTTGGAGCAATAGCACACAAACAACTGTCAAAAATGTAAAAGACGCTGAAAAAATCCTTTCTAACAATTTCTTTCCTGCTCCCAAATCACTCTCTTCAATCACCGAAACCGATGTTAAATCCGCCTCCGCTACCCGACGATGATTGAGACGGGAAGAATGGTTTTAAAAGCCCGGCAAAGGCTGCCAGATTGCGCGTTTGAATCAGCAATTCGCCCGGTCCCGTAAATTCCGCGACCAAGCCTTCACCGCTAAAAACGCTTTGGAAAAAACCGCGTGCCGCTTTGCGCAAGTTGTATTGCATTTGCCCTTCCCATGCAACAAGGTGTCCTGTGTCAACAACATATCTTTCACCGGGAAGCAGTTTTTTGCGATGAATCGCGCCAAAGCTCGAGATCAGCAGAACGCCGGTTCCTGAAACCGACAGAACAAACAAACCTTCTCCGCCGATCCAAGATTTTAAACCGCCGAATTTCGTTTCGACTTGCAGGCTCGTGTCGCCCGCTAAGTAGGAACTAGCCTGCACCATAAAAGTTTGATTTTGCATTTCGATTCCGGCAACGTCGCCGGGCATTCCGGGTGCAAAAGAAACCTCGCCAGCACCGCCGTGAGCCGTAAATGTCGAAACAAAAGCCGATTCTCCGCCGACCGCGCGTTTGAGTGCGCCGAAAATTCCGCCTTTCATTTGTGATGTTAATTCGACGTTTGCCGACATTGAAACCATTGCTCCGGCTTCAGCCGAAATTGACTGCTCGGTTTGGAGATTGACGACCGCGAGGGCAAAAGATCCTGGATGCTGGATTTCCCAGGTGTAACCGCGCCCCGTCCCGCGCCCGTCAGCATCAAACTGAAATGCGCCGCTTGGTTGCTGTTGATTGCCAAAATTAGGTTGATTAGGATTCATATTTGATTGATTTAAAGGTGTTTGAATTGATGTAGATTGAGTTGACGCCGAAGGTTGAGTCGGTGCCGGAGAGTTTTCCATGCGAAAGCCGCACGCTCCGCAAAATTTTGCGCCCGGCATCAGATTAGTATTGCATTTTGGACAATTCATAAATCAGAGCGATGAGTGACTAGGGATGAGGAAAAAGGGTTGAAAAATTCAATAATATTTTTGCTTCTCGCTCGTCCCTTATCCCTCGTCACTCGCCCCTTCATTTTGTTTTTTCAATGATAATGTTCACCGCATCTTTGGGTGTATCGGCAAAATTCAAATGCGCGATGTCCGCGTTGCTGACAGCTAGATTATCTTGCCAAGCCTTAACAACAGGCTTCCAGCATTCGCCGAGCAAAACTAACGGACGCGGTTCGATGACGCGTGTTTGCAATTTGTTCCAAACGAGCGAAACTTCGGTGACTGTTCCCATCCCGCCGCGAATCGCAATAAATCCAACCGAGCGATCAATCAGGTGTTGCAGTCGTTCATAAAAATGATTGGTCGCGACTTTATCGGTCAGAAAGCGGTTGGGTTCGCCCTTAAATTGATTCATCACAATGCCGAGAACACGACCGCCTTTTTCCCGCGCCCCGCGACTAGCAGCTTCCATCACGCCCAAATAACCGCCCGTGCAGATTGTAAATCCGGCTTCGGCAAGCAGCGCTCCGACTTCCCTTGCCTGTGCATATTCCGGCGAATTTTCGCCGCAGCGTGAACCGCCGAAAATCGTCACAATTTTTTCTTTGTCTTGCATAAATTTATGGTTTTAATCTGTAAAGCATTCGCGGAAACGGAATTGTCTCGCGGACGTGTTCCGCTCCGCTCATCCAAGCCGTGCAGCGTTCAATACCCATTCCAAAACCTGCGTGCGGTACGCTTCCGAAACGTCTTAAATCGAGATACCAATCAAAAGCATCTTTTGGTAAATTGTGAATTTCAATTTGTTTTTCAAGAAATTCGAGTGAAATGGCGCGCTCTCCGCCGCCGATAATTTCACCATATCCTTCCGGCGCCAGCAAATCCGCTCCGAGCGCGAGTTCAGGGCGTTCCCGATCGTGTTCAAAGTAAAATGCTTTGATTGCCGCCGGGAAATGATGGACAAAGACAGGCTTGTCAAAACGGCTGGAAATATAAGTTTCGTCCGGTGCGCCAAAATCGCCGCCCCATTCGAAATTGTTTTCAAGTTCGCCTTTTTGAAAACCTTCCTGCAAAATTTTTACGGCTTCGTCGTAATGTACGCGCGGGAATGGCGCGATGATAGATTCAAGCTTAGATTGGTCGCGCTCCAAAATTTTTAATTCTTCCTGCCGGTCATTTAAAACTCTTTCGACGATAAAAGTTATCAACCCTTCGCCCAGGTTCATCACATCGTCAAGCCCCGCGTAAGCCATTTCAGGTTCAACCATCCAAAACTCGGTTAAATGCCGGCGCGTTTTCGATTTTTCCGCACGGAAGACCGGACCAAAAGCATAGCTTTTGCCAAAAGCAGCGGCAGTCGCTTCGTTATAAAGCTGCCCCGACTGCGTTAAATAAGCCTTGGCATCATCGAAATAATCAACTTCAAAAAGCGTCGTAGTGCCTTCACATGCGGCAGGCGTGAAAATTGGCGTATCGCAAAGAGTGAAATCCTGATTATCAAAAAAATCGCGAGTGGCTTTTATGACGCTATGGCGAACCTTCAAAACCGCGTGCTGTTTTTTTGAGCGAATCCACAAATGCCGATTATCCATCAAAAATTCGGTTCCGTGTTCTTTCGGCGTAATTGGATAATCATGCGCATTTTGCAGAACTTCGATATCTTTGACGTCAACTTCAACACCGATTGAAGAGCGCGTATCTTCTTTGACCGAGCCGCGAACGATGATTGACGATTCCTGACCAAGCGATTTCGCTTTCTCAAAAACATCTTCCGA
>JBDTZD010000129.1:0-10848 GCA_040005335.1 Pyrinomonadaceae bacterium
AATTACGGATTTGGTTTATCAAATTGTTATTTTTTTCATTTGGGCGGCGAAACTGTTTTTCAAATTTAATCTTTCAAGCCAAAGCTCCTGCTGTTTTTTGAGTTCCGGCAGATAAACAACGTCGCTCAAAGCATAATTAACCAACTCATCCGTCCACACGCCGTTCCATGATTTGTTAGTAAAAGTTGCGCGATGCGTTTTGTCTAAATCAATGGCAAAATAACGGTAAAGCGTTTCGGCGAGTGACGATGATTGATCCGCTCCGCGCGTTAAAACTTTTTCAGCAATCATCGTGTCAAAAAAATTTGCGACCACGTAACCGTTTTCGCGCAGGAATGCGAGGTCAAATCGAGCATTGTGAAAAATTTTAATCTGTTTGGGATTTTCCAGAACGTGCGCCAAAACCCCAAGCGCAACGCCTTCGCTGATTGGAACTAAAACGCTAAACGAGCCGTCAGAAAACTGCACAGAAAGCAATCGCCCGCGTCTTGCGCTCAAACTATTTGTTTCCGTGTCACAGCCCAATTCGTTTGCCGCGCTCAATTTTTCGTATGCAAATTCAATTTCCTGCGCAGACCGAGCAACCAGAATATCCATTTGTGAATAGTTAAGTCGTAGATTATGAATAGAAAAACGCGCGACATGAGAAATACTATGAATCTTAGGATTTATCATTCACTATTTTTTTTGCCGCGTTTTCGAGAATTTGCGGCTCAAGTTTGCTTTTAAACAAAACAACGTTTTCCGGCACCAAAGTTGGTTCGTCGCGGCTGCCGCGCAGTTCTTCCCACGCAGCAATGATAAAATTGGAAAAGTTAACGCTCTGAAATTCTGCCAAACGTTTTTTGAGAGAATTAGGAGTCCAAAATCCGAGGATTTCGAGATAAACCTTTTCTTTATTTTTCTTGAGAACAAAATCTGGAATAAAAGCTATGCGCCCCAAATTGACTATTTCCCTGTTTTGTTTAAGCGTCCATTCGGAATCAAACTTTGCCCAATCGCGGACTAATCTTTCATGAACCGGGTTTTCGTATTCCGGTTCGTCATCGTAGTGCGAGCGCAAATCTTTTTGCTCGCTCGTCAGTTCATAAACTGCTCGCTCGCCGCCTTTTAAATCTATCTCGGCTCTCATCCGCCAATTTTGGCAATTCAACAAACTCGGCAAAAAAACAGCCATCTGGATTCCGTATTTTTGCGAGCGGTGAAAGATTGAAGCCGCACCGTTTAAGGTGATTTCGTAACCGTTTGACCCATTGCCGACAACCGAATGAATCAGCTTGAAATATTTGATAGCGCTAAAGATCTGACGGAATCCGGCGGGCGTATTCGGTTCAGCCCAGATTTTCATTTCGCCGCAGCGATAAAACAAAGCTTGAGCTTGGGCAACATTATATCGGTCAATTAATTCGCTTGGAGCAATAACAGCAAATTCAAGAAATTTTTGCTGCGCTGCTAAATCTCCGTAAAGCGCGTTTTCGATTTCTGCGGGCTGGCAGTTAAATTCAGCAGCGACGCTAGCAACAACCTCATCGCGTTTGTTTGCTAAAACAGGATGAGAGTTTTTGGCGGCAAAAAACAACGCGCGACGAACTTCCGCAGGGTCAACGACACTTGCCGTGGCAAATTCCGAACGGTCGGTGAGAAGTTTAATCAAACCGCGCAAAATTTTATAATCCGTTCCAGTGCCGACGTATTCTTCGAGTTCAGATTCAAGTTCAAAACGCGATTTCCCGACCGCGCCTTCAAAAATCGCAGTCAGATTTTCGGCATCGCGCAAATTATTGGCGTCGTTAGGTTTTAGCAGGCGCGGATAAATCAGATTTCCGCGTCGGAAATTAATCGCTAAATCGGCTGTCAACATTCGTTAAGTTTTCAAAATCTGTACCGACCAGTTTAAAATGCCGCTCGTCCGCATCAATTTGCGCTCCGAGTTTTTTGTAAAATCTGATTGCCGGTTCGTTCCAATTTAAAACCTGCCAATCCATTCGCTCTGCGCCGCGCGCACGAGCAATGTTTGCCAGATGCTTAAACATTGCCAAACCAACGCCAGCTTTTCTCATTTCCGGCACAACATATAAATCTTCTAGATGAATGCCGCGCTGTCCGCGAAAGCTGGCAAAGTTTTCATAAAAAAGCGCGTAACCGACAGCTTTGTTTTGAGCGTCAAAAGCCATCAAGCCTTCGACGCATGATTTTTCGCCGAACATTGCATCGCGCAGTTTTTCTTCCGTTACTTCGCAAAATTCGCTCAAGTTTTCAAACTCGGCAAATTCACGCAAGAACTGAACAATTTGCGATACATCAGTTTCGAGGGCTGATTGAACTTTGATTTTGTTCATTAAACTCGAGTTTCTAGCCAGCGAAACTAAAAGGAATTTGACTTCGCAAACGTTTCGTTACGCGCTCTTTTCCAAGATGCGACATGATTTCAAACATTGATGCGCCGACCGCCTGTCCGGTAATCATGGCGCGCGCGGCATTGGCGATGAGCCCAACTTTGACGCCATTTGCTTCTGCAAATTCGCTAACGGCTTGTTGAACTTCGTCGTGGTCAAATTGCTCTACGGTTTCTAATTTGTCCGCGAGTTCCGGCATCCACATCTTTAATTGCGGCTCTTTCCACAAATTCTTCTTAAGTGCGGTTTCATCGAAATCGAAATCTTCCGAGAAAAAGGCGCGACCCTGCGAGGAAAAATCTTTGAGCGTAAAAAAGCGGCTGCGGATCAGATCAACCGTTTTCTCAAACCAAGCCTGATCGTCGTCTTCGTATTCCTCGCGCC
The DNA here is from genome assembly GCA_040005335.1 of Pyrinomonadaceae bacterium. Lineage (GTDB taxonomy): Bacteria > Acidobacteriota > Blastocatellia > Pyrinomonadales > Pyrinomonadaceae > JBBQUS01. The sequence continues at coordinate 2,781 of JBDTZD010000129.1, forward strand.
AGAGTTTTGCCGATTTTAGTTCGGCTTTGACAAGCGGCAATAATTCTTCGAGCGGCATTGTCCTGATATATTCAGCGTTCATCCAGAGAGCTTTGTCATCCGTCCAACGCTTTGGATTATTCGCGTCAAAGTTAAAAATCGCGCTCGAACGATTAATGTTTTCAAGCGAAAACGCAGCAATCAACTCCGGCAGATTCATTATTTCCTGCTCGGTTTTCGGTGACCAGCCCATCAACGCCAGGAAATTGCGAAACGCGGCGGCGATGAAACCAGCGTCGCGATAGGTTGTCAGCGAAACTATTTCGCCGTGAATTCGCTTCGATAATTTTTTGCCTCCCGGCGCTAAAATTAACGGCAGATGCGCGAAACGCGGTTTTGTCGCCACTAATGCGTCGTAAATCAAAATCTGTTTATGCGTGTTTGTTAAATGGTCTTGTCCGCGAATCACGTCGGTAATTTGCATTTCGATGTCGTCGCAAACAACCGCAAGATTATAAAGCGGATGCCCGTCCGAACGGAGCAAAACCAAATCTTCGATTTCGCTGTAATCGCGTTCCTGCAAGCCAAAAACCGCATCGTCAAAACTCGTTGTGCCCCTTTCACCAACTTTGAGGCGAATTGCAAATGGTTCTCCCGCTTCTGCGCGCCCTTCAGATTCTTCCCTTGATAAATCGCGGAAGGGATTGTCGCGCATATTCTTTTCGCCTTGAGATGCACGGGCTTTTTCAGCAATAGCGTCTTTAATGTTGCCTTCGGCTCGCTCCGCTTTGGGCGTAAAATCTCGATACGCTTTGCCCTCGTTTAATAATTTAAGAGCAGCGGCGCGGTGTTTGTCGGCATTCTCCGACTGAAACACGATTTGTTCATCGTATTCTAGTTCGAGCCATTTTAACCCGTCGAGAATTGAGCGGGTTGATTCATCAGTCGAACGCTCAAGGTCTGTATCTTCGATGCGAAGCAAAAATTTGCCGCCCTTTTGACGCGCGTAAAGATAGTTAAAAAGCGCGGCGCGAGCTGCGCCAAGATGCAAATAACCGGTTGGTGATGGAGCAAAACGAACCCGGATGGACATAAAATATTATTCCCAATCTTTTTTTAATAAAATTTCTTCGATTCGATAAGCGTGTAGATTATCATGCAGCGCGAGATGCCGAAACATAATAAAAACGCTGTAATGCGTATATTCTTCGTGCGTCGCCGGGCGCTGCCAGTCAGTAGGCGTGAGAGTTTTTAGTTTTTTTACTAAAATCTTGCGATCATTTGTAAATCGCTCTAAAGATTCTTCCAAATCAAGTTTTAGCAACTCCCCATTCTCGTTCATTTGATCGGGTTGGTAAGATTTAATTCTTGGATTTTCTTGCTTGAGCATTAAATCCAAACGGTTAAAAAATAGCCGATGAACTTCAGATAAATGTACGGCGTGTTCATGAACAGACCATTTAGCTGAATGCGGACGACGCTTGATAATTTGTTCGGGAATTTCGCGGACGAGCGGCAGCAAAATATTCGGCGCGTTTTCAAGCGATAAAATAACGGCTTCAATTGTATTCATGATTTTGCTTTTAGTTCGGCAACTTGGCGACTAAGTTCTTCAATTTTATTAAGCAAAATTTGGTGACGACGCTCATCGGGAGACGGATCTTTGCCTTCGACAAAAAACTTACCGTTTGGTTCGAGGACGCAATTTTTTATTTCCTCCAAATCGTTGAAACCTTTGTCGTGCGCGATTGATTCCAACTCGAGCGGCGTAATTTGCTCTTTTCGGAGCGCAACGTCATTAATTTTGCCGTTTTCGATCAAAATTGTGGTTTTGCCGTCAAGCAAATCGCTCCGCCGTCTCCAAGACAATCTATAAAATAAAGCTACTACAATATTACTGATTAAAATCAAAAACAATGCGCCAATCAATCCGCCGGGAAGCGATGTTTCATTGCCGATGATGGCATTTTGGACGGTGTTCGATAGCAGCAGCAAAACGACAAAATCAAACGGGTTAAGCTGCGTTAGCTTTCGTTTCCCAAAGGAACGCAAAATAACGACGAGAAAACCATAAACAACAAGGGTTCTGAACAATTTCTCGAAAATCGAAGGCATCTCGCCAAACATATTGACGAAATCTTTGTTGCTCCAGAGTGGCGGCAGATATTCAAAAAAGTTTGCAAACATAATGCCAACAAACATAAGAAACGGGCGGCTTGAAATCAACTCTCAAGCCGCCCGTTTCCAAAAAAAAGTTAATGGCGGAGACGACAGGATTCGAACCTGTGGTAGGGGATAAGCCTACAACGATTTAGCAAACCGCCGCTTTCAGCCGCTCAGCCACGTCTCCGGAAAAATTTTAGGCGATAATTTCAGGCAAATGCCGAAAACTAAAAAGTAATTCTAGCGCTTCGACAAACTTTGTCAAGCACCAGCCGCATCATAGGTTTGAACTTGCTTCAAAAAATTCTGTTTGCTTGACATAACTCGTTAACATGACGGAAAATAAGCGGATGATGGAGGCCTCTCGGCTTTTGCACTCTCGGCGAGTTGTGAGGCTATAAGGTGAACACAATCCTTCGCTAATTTAATGGACGCAAGTTTTCCCAAAATTGAGAAGGGATTTCTTTCGATGAACAAATCTCGCAAAACTTTTAGCATTTTTTTATTGGCGACTGCAGGATTGTGTTTGGTTGATGTGCCGTCTGTCTCGGCGGAGGGCTTGCCGCTAATAGCAAATGCAACATCTAAGTCAACCAGTGGATTTGGCACAATTCGCGGATTAATTCGTGATGAAGCGGGCGCGCCAATTGCGGGAGCGTTGATTGCACTGTTTCGCGACGGCGTGGCAACAGTTCGCCAAGTCCGCAGCGAAGCCAACGGCAGTTTTTCCGCCCGCGTCTCGCCTGGTCGTTACAGTCTGACAGCGATGGCTGAAGGATTTAGTGTTGTTTCACTTGCCAATGTTGATGTAGAACGAGCAGAAGATGTCGCTTTTCGCTTTAACCTGGTGCGGACAGGAAGCGGAAACACTTTGCCGGAACTGCGTGCCGACCGCAATCAACCAAAATGGCGAACTCGCTCTAACAACGCGCGGCGCACAATTTTTCAAAATAATGAAGGCACGGGTGAAACCACAGCCGCTGTAGAAAAAATCGAAACAACTGAAGCTGCAGTTGAAGATCCGCATTCCTCAAGATACAGTCAGGGCACGGTCGAAACTTATTTTGCGTCGTCGGCAAACGGTGACAATTATGCCGGATTAAATTTTGCCGCCGTCCAACCGATCAATGAGAATCTTGATTTGATTGTCGCAGGTCAAACCGGATTCGGCGCGGCCGCCCCGCAGCGGTTGGAAACAACTGCGAGACTTAAATTAAACCATGAGCACCGGATTAGTTTGAATGTTGGCGGCGCCCAACTTGGTAAAATCTCACTTGATGACAAAACGGATCGGGAACTTGGTCAACTTTCTTTCCAAGCACTGGACGAGTGGCGCGTCCAAGATGGTGTAATTGTTGTTGTCGGGATTGATTATTCGCGTTTTATCGGCGCAAGCAATGCCTTCTCAGTAGCGCCGCGGCTTGGTTTGCAATTTGAAGCCAATGCCAAGACCCGTTTTAACATTGCTTACACGACACAAAACGAATCGCGTAACTGGAGCGAAGCCGCCGATCTCGAAGATAATCGCGTTTTATTCCGAGCTCCCGATGTCGAAAATTACGTGGTCGCCGATAAACAGGTTTTGATGCCAAAAATGCGTCGTCTGGAATTTGGCGTGGAGCGCGTCTTGGACAATTTTTCGAGCGTCGAAGCCACTGCGTTTTTTGACACGACCAGCAATCGCGGCGTTTCGTTCGTCACTTTGCCGCTCACAGCGTTCGGCGGCGAAACCGAAGCAAATGATTTTACAGACAGATTTTCTGGCGCCGTTCAAAATGGACAAGCCCAGGGAGTTCGTGTTGTTTATTCGCGTCGGTTGAATGAAATTTTAAGCACCTCTGTCGGTTACGCTTTCGGGCGCGGACAAAGCCTTTCCGACAAAAGTTTGAGTAATCCGGCAAATCTCTTTGAAGATGAGTTTTTTCAGACTGTCACAGCGCAAATTGCTGCTGATTTTGGCAGCGGAACACAGATTCGCACGGTTTGGCGTTATTCGCCGCGTTCAGCCGTTTTTGCAATTGATCCGTTTGCCGGACGAATAGCTTATTACGAACCTTCGTTGAGCGTTATGATAACGCAGAACATTCCAACCTGGGGTTTGCCGCTTCGCGCCAAAGCAATGCTTGACGCCAGAAATTTGTTTGATTTAAGCACCGCAACAGCGAACGGTGAACAATCGCTGCAGCTTAATTCAAATCGCCGCATTTTGCGCGGCGGAATAGCTGTCCGATTTTAGATTTCCAGCAAGCAGGACTACTGATAAAACGGCAAAGCGGATTAACCGGATTAGGCTATTTCAATCAGCTTCAATTCACCGTCTTGCTTCTATCGGCGTCCTCTTTTTATTTGCCGCGATTTTCCGAAAACTTGAATCAAGCCAAAAACTTGGATAAACATTTGCTAAAAATTCGCGCTAGATTTTTGTAAAGCGAAAATTTAGTTGATTCGCAAGACGGGAGAAAGCGGTTTTATCAACGTTTTGGAGTTTGTTCAAATCTTGAATCTTAACGCGTTGAGATTGAGCGAAAAGTTGGAACGTTGTTTGCCTTAATATCAACCTTTAGGAATTGGCAGAGAGTCTTCTGTTAAAATAGCAGTGAAAAGTTCATTTCTGACATACAAAAGCTGGATTTGGCTGATAGCGGCGATTTTGTGCGCCGTGGTCGGAATCTTGAACTTTTCGCAGCGCGCCGTTAATAAAATACCGCCCACCGATGGCGTTATGTGGCAGGTCAAAGCCGGCGGTGTTTTCGCTGAAAAAATTGAGCTGAATTCCGCTGCAGACCGCGCCGGAATATTGCCGGGCGACCGATTAGTCGCAGTCAGCTTGGACGCAAAGCGCTTTGACGAAACGGTGTCTCCTTCAGATGTCCAAATGTATCTCGAACAAGCCGGGACGGGCGGACAACTGACTTACCTTTTTCAAAGACCTTCATATACTTTCGGAAGCAATTTTTATTACGCTGATTTACGGAATCTGGATGCTCCGCCGAGATGGACGGCAAGCCTGTTTTCGCTTGTCTGTGTCGGTCTGATTTTTCTTTTTATCGGCTTTTTCGTGCTCTTTAAACAAGGCGGGCGGGCGCCCTTCGTGCTCCATTTTGCCACCGTCTGTCTTGTCGCCTTTGTTTTTCTGACGCTCAAGCCAATCGGAACTTTTGAAGATTTCGATGCGGCAGTAGCAATTATTGACGATGCCGCGTTTATCTTCTTTGCGCCGGTTTTCCTGCATTTTTGTCTTGTTTATCCGATTCGCAAGCGCTTTTCTGAAGAATTGTGGCAAACTATGCTGCTTTACGTTCCAGCAGGTTTGTTAACGTTAGCTAGTCTTGCCAGTTATCTGGTGGCGTTCTCGCCCGAAACCAACAAAACAATCGAAAAATTCAATTTAGTCGGTTGGCTTTACCGAGCGATGCTCGTGCATTTTGTGGTTTATCTCGGTATCAGCGCAGGTGTTTTAGTTTACCGATTCGTGCGGAACCAGCAAATCGTCGTTCGCCAGCGTCTAAAATGGGTGATGGCGGGAACGATTGCAGCAGTGGTTCCTATTGTGCTTTATCAAATTACCAAAACCGCGCTTAATCTACCGCAGGAAAATTGGTTAACGAGTCTAGGTATTTTGCCTCTCGCATTGATTCCTTTAACGCTTGGTCATTCTGTCGTGCGTTATCGCTTGATGGATGTTGACATTGTAGTGCGCCGCGCAGCAGTTTACGCGATGACGACGCTGGCAATTGCAATGCTCGTTGGAGTAGTGGCATTTGGATTTGTCATCTTTGCTTTCAGCGATTTTTTTGCTCTGGCGACTTCGGTTGGCAATTTGTCGCAGACCGAAACTGTAGCTCGGATTATTGTGGCAGTTGTGGCGATGGCGGCAATTGTAATGCTGTCGGCTCCGCTCAAAGATTTACTGCAAAACCGGGCTGACCGTTTTTTTTACGGGGAACGTTACGATTTGCGGCACGGTTTGCTTGACTTTAGTAAAACCCTTTCGGCGACAACGCAAATTGATTTGCTTTTAAACGCGCTCGTCAGTCGCCTGCAACAAGTTTTAAACGTTGAAAAGGTGGCGGTTTTTCTCGAAGATGAACAGACGATTGCCGGTTACCGTTTGGCGCGGCAAATAAATTTGTCTGACAACTTTATTGTTCCCGCTGATTTTCGGCAGATGATTCGCGCTAACTCCGCGCAGGACGGCATAGTTCGCGCTGATGATATGGATTTTGCTGAAATTAATACGGTAGAAAGCGGTTTTGTCCGTCAGGAACTGCATTATTTCGTGCCGTGTGTCGCGCGCGGCAAAATGGTTGCCGTGATTGGGCTCGGGCGCACTAACGACGGCTCTTTGCTGTCCTCAGAAGATATCAGAATTTTGCAGACTATTTCCGGTTACGTTGCTATTTCAGTTGAAAACAGTTTGCTTTACGAAGAACAAAAGCGGCGCGCCGAAGAACTAGCGCTTCTCAAAGAATTTAACGAATCAATTGTCGAATCAGTCAATGTCGCGCTTTTAGCGGTTGATTCCGAAGGAAAAATTACGCGCTGCAATACAACCGCCGAAGATTTATTCGGCTTAAATCGTGAAGATGCCATCGGACAGCACGTTGAGGATTTATTCGCCGCAGATTTTGCCGAAACCTTGGCACAGATGTTGGGCAAAACGCGGTGGAATCTCGACGATGTGCGTCACGCCTACAAAATTCATGCGGCTACCAAAGATAATGTTTCGTTTGTTTTAAATGTGGCGGTCGCACCGCTTCGCTCGCCCGAAGGGACGCGGACTGGAGCGATTCTGGTTTTAGAAGACGTGACCTCGCGGGTTTCGCTCGAAGAGCAATTGCAGCAACGCGAAAAACTTTCGAGCATCGGACTGCTGGCCGCTGGAGTCGCGCACGAAGTCAACACGCCTCTGACTGGAGTTTCGAGCTACACACAAATGCTTTTGGCAATGATTCCAGAAACCGATCCGAAACATCAGCTTTTGCTAAAAGTTGCTCGTCAGACTGACCGCGCGACCAATATCGTCGGTAATTTACTCAATTTTTCGCGGTCGGGCAGCGCGGGTGATTTTCTTGAACTCAATCTCAACAAAGTATTGGACGATACTTTGCAATTGCTCGAAGTTCAGCTTCGCCACAGTCAAGTTCGGCTTATCAGAAATTATAAAAGCGATTTACCGCCGGTTTACGGTAGCGCCGGCAAACTGCAGCAGGTTTTTACAAATCTGCTTTTGAATGCCCGCGATGCAGTGCTCGGCGAAGGTAAAATCGAAATAACGACGCGGACAGACAAAGAAGGCGTGATTGTTGAAATTGAGGATACGGGCGATGGAATTGCGCCGGAAAATCTGCCCAAAATCTTTGATCCGTTTTTTACGACCAAAGAGGTCGGGCGCGGGACGGGTTTGGGCTTGGCAGTTGGTTACGGAATTGTCCAGGAACATTCGGGGCAAATTAAAGTGGAATCCGAAGTCGGGCGCGGGACAAAATTTTGCTTAATTTTCCCGATTGCCGAAACTCAGGAACTTCGACAGCTCAAAGTTGCCGGGGACTGAAAATATAATTATTCTTGAACTATGAAAAGAATTTGGAGTTTAGCGGCGGCTGTTTGTGCGGTTGCCGCTTTTGTTTTTTTCTGGTTCCAAAACTTTGACGGCGTATTTGTCACAGCGGTTTTAGGTTCTGTGGCGTGGCTGCTTAGTTATCGCAGCGATGCGCGGCAAAGAGTTTTCACGGAAAACACTGAAGACTCGTCAGATTAAGCAGTTTTATTTCAAAGTAGTTATTTATATCTTTATGTTTGTGCAAAATTTCACAGAATTTTATCAAACTAATTTAAGACATGGCTAAAATTGTTTTCGCTGTTTTCGGCTCGCTCGGAGATTTACATCCGCATATAGCTGTGGGACTCGAACTAAGAAAACGCG
>JBDTZD010000301.1:0-10798 GCA_040005335.1 Pyrinomonadaceae bacterium
TTTGCTACGACCATTTCGCCGTTTGTTGTCACGATGGAAGCGCTCGCGCCGTTTCGCGTTCCCGCTTTTGAGCGTGCGGAAGGCGATCCGCAGCCGCTTTCTTATTTATCTTCCGAACAAAATCAAAAATTCGGCGGTTTGGATTTAAAGCTCGAAGTTTACATTCAAACTCAAAAGATGAAAGCTGAAAACGTTGAACCGTTTTTATTGTCACGCTCAAACATGCGAGATTTGTACTGGACAATCGGGCAAATGCTGACGCATCACGCTTCAAACGGCTGCAATTTGCAAACCGGCGATTTGATTGCGACCGGGACGGTGTCGGGAAAAGGGAAAGATGAGCGCGGCTGTTTGCTCGAACTTACCTGGCGCGGCAAAGAACCGATTGAATTGCCAAACGGCGAAATGCGTCGCTTTCTCGAAGACGGAGACGAAATAATCATGCGCGGCTATTGTGAACGCGAAGGCTTTCGTCGAATTGGTTTTGGCGAATGTCGCGGCATTGTTTTGCCTGCTTCAGAATAAAATCATGTCAATCATTGTCGTTGTAAAGAAAGCAGGGAAGGTTGTTATCGCCGCCGACACAATATACTCGTTCGGGAGTACGAATGTGACCAGAACATATCTTCGCGATTCAGGCAAATTACGTCAAATTGGCAACTCATTTATTGGTTTGGTTGGCGCAACAGCGCACGATAATGTGTTTGGGCATTTAATTGAAAAAGGGGAGGTTAATCTCTCGTTTGATAACAAGGAAAATATTTTTGACACATATCTGAAATTACACTCGATTTTGAAAGAAAAATATTTTCTTAAAACAGAAGAGCGAGATGACGATGAGTATGAATCAAGCCGTATTGACGGTTTGATCGCTAACCCGAACGGTATTTTTGGAATGTATTCATTAAGAGAAGTTTATGAATTTGAAAAGTTTTGGGCAATTGGTTCAGGTGAAAATTATGCCTTGGGCTCATTGTTTTCAACTTATGACTTATTTGATGATCCAGAACAAATTGCCGAGATAGCAATTAAAGCTGCTTGCGAGTTTGATGACGGTTGCGGCTTACCCTTAGAGATTCATTCTGTCATACTTGAATCTGACAAAACCGAATCAGCTTTGAAATTTAAACGGAAAAAGTGAGCGAAATATTCTCTGACAAATTGCACGAAGAATGCGGTCTCTTTGGCATTTTCGGACACGCTGACGCGGCACAATTGACCGAACTCGGACTTTTTGCTTTGCAGCATCGTGGTCAAGAGGCATGCGGAATGGTTTCCTCTGACGGCGAAAATTTGCATCAAGTTCGCGCGATGGGTCTGGTGTCAGAAGCCTTTACCGAAAGCGCCTTAAAACAATTGCCCGGCGCGAGCGCAATCGGTCACACGCGGTATTCGACCGCCGGTTCAAACACGATTCGTGAAGTTCAGCCTTTTTCCGTAACTTGTCAGCACGGGCAAATTGCGGTTTGTCACAACGGAAATTTGCCTTTTGCCGCAGGGGAACGCGAGCGGCTCGAATACGCCGGCGCGATTTTTTCTTCAACTTCCGATACTGAAACGATTCTGCATAACGTCGCGCGGATGGGCGCTCGCAACGTTTTTGAAGCTATCGAAAGAGTTTTGCAAAGCACCGAGGGAGCGTTTTCCCTGCTCTTTCTAACTCCTGATAGCTTGATTGCTGTTCGCGATCCGCGCGGTTTCCGCCCGCTCGTTTTAGGCAAAGTGAAAGAGGCTTTTTGCGTGGCCAGCGAAACCTGTGCTTTTGATCTTGTTGATGCCGAATATCTGCGCGATGTGGCGCCAGGCGAAATGATTGTGATTGACCGCGAAGGCTTGCGTTCGGCGTTTCCTTTCGAGCCGCAGCAATACGCGCAGTGCGTTTTTGAGCATGTTTATTTTGCGCGTCCCGATTCACTCGTGTTTGGGCGTTCGGTTAATGAATCGCGTCACAAAATGGGTAAACAGCTTGCTGTCGAGCATCCGGTCGAGGCAGATATAGTTGTTCCAGTCCCCGATTCCGGCGTCTCAGCAGCAATTGGTTTTGCGCGCGAGTCCGGCATTAATTACCGGCAGGCGATTATTCGCAACCATTATATCGGGCGCACATTTATTGAACCGACACAGGAAATTCGCTCGCTCGGTGTCAGGATGAAGCTTAATCCGATTCGAGATTTAATTCGCAATCAACGAGTCGTTTTGGTTGACGATTCGATTGTGCGCGGGACAACTTCAAAGAAAATCGTTGAAATGGTGCGCGAAGCTGGCGCGGCTGAAGTTCATTTGCGAATTTCGTGTCCGCCAACCGTTTCGCCTTGTTATTACGGAGTTGACACGCCGCACAAAGATCAATTGATTGCGGCAAATATGCCGGTCGCGGAAGTTTGCAAATTTATCGGCGCGGATTCGCTCGGCTATTTGTCGCTCGAAGGAATGCTGGCGGCGACGGGCATTGCCGCAAATTCCGCCTGTACGGCTTGTTGGAGCGAAAAATATCCGATTCCGCTCAGGAATTTAAATGAAGAAGAGCTTTGCATCGCTAACGTTTGTTAAACTTAAATTCATCAGTTTAAGCAAATAATTATTGAAAGGAAGGTTACTTGAAGATGCGTTATCTAATTTTGCTGTCAGCATTAATAGTGACAACAGCATTTGCGCTGGCGGGCTGCAATCAAACAGCTCTGAGTCAGCAAACAACCAAAAATCCAGCCAATTCGACAATTACGCAAACGCCGCAAAACACACCTGAAGAAGCAAAACGCATTTCGCTCGCAGATGCCAAAGCTGCTTATGACGCTAAAAACGTAGTTATTGTTGATACGCGTGACAAAGATTCGTTTGCCCAGGAACACATCAAGGGCGCAATCAATATTCCAATTGCCGAATTTGAAAACCGTTTAAAAGAATTACCTGCCGATAAACAAATCATCGCTTACTGCTCGTGACCAAGCGAACATACGAGCGCCCGGGCGGTGCTCATCTTAAAAGAACACGGAATCACCAACGCGGCAGCTTTACTTGGCGGCACTCAAGGCTGGAAAGACAAAGGCTATCCGATGGAAAAATAACGCCTAACGTAATAATGGAAAACTGAAAATGGAAAACCGAAGAAAAAGTATTTGCTCTTTCGGTTTTCCATTTTCAGTTTTCAGTTTTCAGTTTTTTTATAGTTTGCTGTTGCCAAATGCGCCTCTATCATGTCAAACTTTGCCGCAAACAAGCGTTTTACCGCCAAACTAAATACAAAAATACGAAGATATGAACATTACCGATTTATTTCGTAAAAAGTCCGTAGATAAAATTCAAGCCGATGCCGAGAGCGGTTTTTCCGATGCCGAAGGCGGCTCTGTCGGCGACCCGCATTTGCGCCGTTCGCTCAAATTATTTGATTTAACGCTGATGGGCGTTGCTGCAATTGTCGGTGCGGGAATTTTTGCGATGATCGGGAAAGCATCGTTCGACGGCGGCCCGGCGGTCGTTTTTCTTTTTGTTTTTACTGCGATAGCCTGTGCTTTCTCAGCTCTCTGCTATGCGGAATTTGCTTCCAGACTACCCGTCGCTGGTTCGGCTTACACTTATGCTTATGCGAGTTTCGGCGAGCTTTTCGCCTGGATTATCGGATGGGATTTGATTGTCGAATATGCCATCGGAAATATCGCGGTAGCAATTTCATGGAGCGATTATTTTACGGGTTGGCTCGAAGGAATCAAGATTGAACGCTTGGGAATCAATGGGATTCACATTCCGTTTTATTTTACAATGGATTTTCTCACCGCCAGACGTGGTTTCGATTCCGTCACGGAAGCGCTTGGCAAAGGCGGAACAGTTGAGGCTTTGACCGCAGCCTGCAAAAATCCTGATCCGACAGTTACTTGCAACCAACTGGAATCTTATTCGGCTTGGGCGAACGCCCCGCATCTCGGCGCTCTCCCGATTATTTGCGATTTACCCGCGCTCCTGATTGTAATTTTAATCACCGCGCTGGTGTATGTCGGAATCCGCGAATCAAAAGTCGCCGGAAATGTGATGACAGTCTTGAAGATAGGCGTTATTTTAATGGTTATTTTCCTCGGCATGTTCTACGTCAATCCAGCTAATTGGTCGCCATTTGCTCCAAACGGCGTCACCGGCGTGATGAAAGGCGTCTCGGCAGTTTTCTTTGCTTATATTGGATTCGACGCACTTTCAACGACCGCTGAAGAATGCCAGAATCCGCGTCGAGATTTGCCTCTGGCGATGATGATGTCGCTCGTCATCTGCACCGTTCTTTACATTGCGCTGGCGCTAGTTTTGACCGGGATGGTGAGCTACAAAGCTTTTGAAAATGTCGGCGACCCGCTTGCCTTTGTCTTTACTCAACCAAACAGCAATTTGCCGTGGGTTTCAGGAATTATTGCGATCAGCGCGGTGATTGCGCTGGCAACGGTTTTCCTGGTTTTTCAAATCGGGCAACCGCGTTTATGGATGGCGATGAGTCGAGACGGATTGCTGCCAAAGATTTTTTCCTCGATTCATCCGCGTTTCAAAACACCGTGGTTTGCGACAATTATTACCGGGATAGTCGTCGCCGTTCCAGCCCTCTTTATGAATCTGACTGAAGTTACTGATTTGGCAAGCATCGGAACTCTCTTCGCTTTTGTTTTGGTGTGCGGCGGCGTGCTCGTCAAAGACAAAGATTTCGGACGTGAAAAACGGTATGTCCCGTACATAGACTCGCAATTTATTGCCCCTGCCATTTTCTTAATAATTATGGCAGCAGTGCTTTATTTCAACCCCGGCGCGATTTTCCAACTGACATCTATTGATCCGGAAATCGCTGCCAAAGAAGGTGTTTTTGGCGCATTCACTCATAAAATTCCATTTATTGTCTTTCTGATTTTCTCACTTGGCATTACGGTTTTGTGCATTTTCAAAAGATTGACTCTAATTCCAGTTTTGGGTGTTATTTCCTGCGCTTATTTAATGACCGAGTTGGGAGTTTCAAATTGGAGCAGATTCGGAGCCTGGCTGCTTTTAGGCTTGGGCGTTTACTTTCGCTACGGCTATGTAGCAAGCCATATCGGGAAGGAACAAGGACGCACCGCTGCAAAAGCGAGTTTCGCGCTCAATCTGGCATCAATCAGCTTTATTTTATCGGCGCTCGGATTAGCTGTCATCGCTTTTTCATTTGTAGCTGATATTTTTGTTTACCTGATTCCAAATTTAAGCGCTGAAACGCTGTGGACGGTGGCTATGACCATTTTCATCGGCGGACTTGTGATTGGTATTATCGGAGTCCTCAGTGAATTTCGAAAATCAAATCCGGAGCAAAAACCAGAGTGAAAATCTTAGTTTTAGGAGCAGGCAAAATGGGTCGTGGTGCGGTTCACGACCTCGCTTATAATTCGCCTGACGTGAGCCATATCACCATCGCCGACGCGGATGTTCCGCTGGCGGAATTGATTGCCAAGCTTCATGGCAACGGGATTGCCGTTGCAAAACAGATTGATGTCGCCGATTATGCGGCAACCGTCGAGCTCATGCGCGAACACGACGCAGCGATTTCCTGTGTTCCATATATATACAATTTTCGGCTGGCGCAGGCGGCTATCGAAGCCCGCACGAATTTCTGCGATTTGGGGGGAAACAACGACATCGCGGCGCAGGAGCTTAATTTAAACGCGGAAGCTGAGGCAGTTGGGATCAATATTATTCCTGATTGCGGTCTCGCGCCCGGTATGGTTTCCCTACTGGCAATGCACGGAGCAGAGCGTTTTGAAACGCTTGATTCAATTCACATTCGGGTCGGCGGCTTACCGCAGTTTCCGAAACCTCCGCTTAATTATCAGCTTATTTTTTCGGTGGACGGTTTAATTAACGAGTATGTCGAACCCGCGCGGGTCATTCGCAACCGGGCAATCGAAACAATTGAATCACTAACAGAATTAGAAACTCTTGAAGTCGAAGGGTTTAATCGGCTCGAAGCGTTTCAAACTTCGGGCGGCGTTTCAACTCTGCCCGAAACTTTTTTGGGCAGAGTGCGCGAACTCGATTATAAAACGATTCGCTATCTCGGACACTGTGCCCGTTTCAAAACGCTGATTGATTTGGGTTTTGCCGACTTGGAGCCGGTTTCTCTGACGACGACTACGGGTGAAAAAGTCGAAGCCATTCCCCGCTCTTTTTTGCGTGATACTTTGTTGCTGCGCCTGCCGCGCAATGAACCTGATGTAGTTATTATCAGAGTAGAATTTAGCGGCATCATGAATGACGCTCATCAAATGTTGAGATATGAAATCGTCGACCGGTTTGATCCCGAAACCGATTTGTCGGCGATGATGCGGACAACGGCATTTCCGGCTTCGATTATCGCGCAAATGATGGCACGCGGCGAGACGCTTAAAAAAGGCGCGATTCCGCAGGAAATTGCTATTCCGAGCAAAGAGTTTATTGCTTTACTCGCTGAACGGAAAATCGTAATTAACGAACAGGTATTTTCAGTGGACAATGGTCAGTGAGCAGTATTTAGAGAGAACTACGGTTTTATTTTACTGTCCACTGATCACTGATTTATGAAATGGTTTTGGTTAAGCATTCAAATTCTGCTCGGGTTGCTACTGGCGGCCACGGTTTTTGTTTATTTGATCAATCATCAAATTTATCTTGAGACTGATGCTCGAGCAAAAGATTCAATCACTGAGATTCCGGTAGATGGGTCGGATCGCACCGCCATCGTATTTGGGGCTGGCGTTGTGAGCGGCGGAGAGCCGTCGCCCATTCTCGAAGACAGAATTATTACGGCAGTTGAACTTTACCGCGCCGGGCGAGTTAAAAAACTGCTGATGAGCGGCGACAACCGTTTTGAAAACTATAATGAACCGGCGGTGATGAAGGAGAGAGCAATAAAACTCGGCGTTCCTGAAACTGATATTGTTGAGGATTTTGCAGGGCGTCGCACGTATGACACTTGTTATCGCGCCAAAGAAATATTTGGTGTCGAACGGGCAGTTTTAGTAACGCAGAAATTTCACTTAAACCGCGCTCTTTATTTATGTCAAAACTTCGGAATTGATTCTTACGGAATCACCGCCGACCGTCGGCAATATCCGGAATCAGCTAAGAATTGGTGGGTTTTTCGTGAAAATATCGCTATTGTCGGGGCTTGGTTTAATCTCAACATCGCGGCGGATACTCCAATTTTGGGCAAAAAAGAATTGATTCAACCTTAAACGGAGTTATGTTATCAATCTCGATTTTTACAACGAAACGGCACCATCAGAAGACATGCGCCCCTTGTCTTCTCGTATTGGGAGTTTATTGTCAGAGTCCTTGGCGATTGGGTTAATCCAGGAGTTTTTACGGTAATTTGTTGCTATTCAAGCAGTTTTAAGTTTCCTTTCGGCAAGCTGTTGCCGCACAACATTTTTTAATTCGTAAAGTTTCATCATTGCTTCAACTGGCGAAAGCGAATCCAAATCTATTTCCCGCAATCGCGTTTCCAATTCGGTTTCGTTTTTTAATTTGGAATTCGGAAATTGGAATCCGGAATTTTCCTTTTCGTACTGATTGAGCAAATCTTCGGCGCGTCGAACCACAGGTTTAGGCAATCCGGCAAGTTTAGCGGCATAGACTCCGTAGCTTTTGAGCGCTGTGCCGCGCGAGATTTTGTAGAGAAAATTGAGTTCTTCGCCGCTTTCCTCAATTTCAACTCGCAAATTTTGGAGATGCGGCAATAAACCTTCAAGCTCGGTAAGCTCGTGATAATGCGTTGCAAAAAGCGTGCGTCCACCGAGTTTGGGGTGATTATGAATAAATTCTATAACTGAACGCGCCACAGCTAGTCCGTCAAAGGTAGAAGTTCCCCGCCCAAGCTCATCCAGCAAAACCAGACTTTTCGGAGTCGCATTGTGCAAAATCTCCGCCGTTTCAACCATTTCGGTCATAAACGTAGATTCGCCAACTCCGATCCGGTCATAAAGTCCAATTCGGGTAAAAATACGGTCAGAAACACCAACAACAGCTTCGTCCGCCGGAACAAACGACCCTGTTTGCGCCATCAACACAATCAAAGCAATTTGCCTCAGATAAGTTGATTTCCCGGAAGCGTTCGGTCCCGTTATCAAAGCAATATTCGGCGCGCCGTTGCCGCCGAGAGCAGCGTCGTTGACGACAAATCCCTTTGTCATGCGCTCAACTACCGGATGCCTGCCGTTTTTGATCCGCAGCAGCGAAGTATCGTTAACGTGCGGTTTGACGTAATTAAATTCATCAGCGACTTCAGCCAAAGAGGTGATTGCGTCTAAATATGAAATAGCAGCGGCGGCAGCTAAAATTTGCGCTCTGGATTTTGAAACTTCGGCGCAGACCTGACGAAAAATCCCGGTTTCAAGTTCGGACAATCTTTCCTGTGAATTTAAAACAAGCGATTCATATTCTTTGAGTTCGAGCGTAACAAAGCGTTCGGCATTGACGAGCGTTTGTTTACGAACAAAATCATTTGGGACAAGATGCAAATTTGGTTTCGTGACTTCGATAAAATAACCGAAAACTTTGTTATATGTGACGCGCAAACTTTTTATACCGGAACGCCCCTTTTCTCTCGCTTCCAAATCCGCCAAGAATTGTTTGCCCTCGCGCAGAGTTTTTCGCAATTTATCAAGTTCGGCGGAAAAGCCTTCGCGAATGCAGCCAACAATTTCTCCCGAACGCGAAGGCAGTTCCTCGTTAATTGCCGCTCGAATCAGATTTGCCGCCGTCTCGCAGGTTGGTAAATTGACCAAAACTTTCCCGAAACGCGGCGTGTCCCGCTGTAAAACGGCGCGAACTGCAGGAATGTGCTCGATACTTCTGCCGAGCGCCAATAATTCCTGCGCCGTGCAGAAAGCAGTTTTGGTCCGAACAGCGAGACGTTCGATGTCATTCAGATTTTCGAAAACGTTGACAATTGCTGCTCGTTCATGTTTATGTTGGGCAAAAAAGGCGATGTGTTCCTGCCGCCCGACTATTTCAGCGACATCTAAAAGCGGCTGACGGAGCCACCGCCTGAGGAGTCTTCCGCCCATTGCCGTTCGCGTTTTGTCCAAAACTGAAAGCAGGCTGATGCCGCCTGAACCAGATTCAAAAACTTCCAGACTCCGCAGCGTATGCGCATCCAAAATCATAAAATTAGCAGCATCATAAGTTTTCAGACGGGTTAACTGCTCGGCGACGGAATCTTGCGTTTCGCGCAAATAGACAATTATTGCAGCAGCGGCGGAAACAGCGAGCGGCAGGTTTTGCAGACCAAATGGCTCCAGCGTTTTTGCCCCAAAATGTTTACGCAAAGTTTTTTGCGCCTGCTCAAGGGCAAAAACTTTTTCGGGCAGCTGCGTGATAAAACCCGGCAATTCATGAGTGCTAAATTCGTGTTCAGATTTTGCCAGCAGGATTTCAGCCGGAGCAATGCGCTGCAGCTCAGGCAGAGCTTGAGAATTTTCGATTTCAGTCGCCTGGAAATCACCGGTCGTGACATCGGCATAAGCGATTCCGGCGCGACGACCATCGGTATAAAAGGCGGCGATGTAGTTATTTGATTTGCTGTCAAGCAAACCCGGTTCAAAAACCGTTCCGGGCGTGATAATACGAACGACATCGCGCTCAATCAATCGTCCGCCATCGGCGCCTTTGACCGGCGTTTCGGTCAGTTGTTCACAAATGGCGACGCGATGCCCTTTGGCAATCAATGTTGCTAGATGTCTTTCCAAACTGTGATATGGAACGCCAGCGAGCGGAACTCGTTGCCCTTTGCCCATTGGTTTTGACGTTAAAACGATGTCAAGTTCGCGAGCTAAGAGGCGCGCGTCATCGTCAAAGGCTTCGTAAAAATCACCCAATCGGAACAAAAGAATCGCATCCCGGTGACGTTTTTTGATATCAAGATACTGCCGACGAATCGGCGTTTCGTTTTTCATTAAAAAAGGCAGAAACTGTTGATTTCTGCCCGTTATTCTACCAAGATTGTCAGATTTGCAAAATCAGTCTTCATCTTTTTCAAACAAACGCTCGACCGGCGTTCGTTTTTTCGGGTCGTACCAATTTTGAATCAAATCAATATTTTTGGCCCTCAGTAAATTATTTGCAGATTCGGCACATGCATAAAAATTGATTTGATAATCTTTCAATCCAAATTTTTGACGAAACAATTTCGCAAGACTTGGAACTAATATAAACCATTGTAAATATGCAATAATCCAACAAATATAAGTTATTAAATAAACCATGCCAATCGAAAAACGGAAAAAATTCATTAGCAGCGGGACAATTAACAAATTGCTTGGAAATGACAATATAAGCATCAAGAGAGAATAGTACCAAGTAAACTTAGATTTTTCAGTACCAAGTAGCATCAATAAAATCAGGACAAAACCAGCAATAAGCCAAATCCTTCTAATATTCAACGGAAATCGTTTTTCCATATCATTTCCATCTCTCCAATTAATACATTTTACATAAGCGAAAGTTAATTAAGTTCCGAATTTTACAAGTTATTTCGTCAAGAAAAACGGCAGAATGTCCCCCATTGATTTGAGAGAGCGATGAAACTGTTCGATTTGCGCTAAACTTAATATCTGGAGACTTCCAGAAAGCTCGTGAAACGCGCCGCTTTGTTCAAATGAGACAAGGCGTAAAGCGCGGTTTGTGTCGCGTTCAGATGCTAAGATCAAAAATGGTTTGGAACGCTGCGCTTCGTGCGCTTTTTTTAGTTTTGTAAAAGCCGAATCAATATTGCCTTTGTGCTGAACTTCAAAAACGTGCGAGAGACGTGGCGATTTCGCATTGACGC
>JBDTZD010000074.1:0-10759 GCA_040005335.1 Pyrinomonadaceae bacterium
AAGCGAGGCAGCTTGTTTATCAACTTCAGAAACAATATCGGAAATCCGGCGCAGATTTGTTTTAGCTGATTCAAGCCTGATTTCAGCGGCGCGTTGCCGAGTACGAAATTTGGTTACTCCGGCGGCTTCTTCGATCAGTTGGCGGCGATCCGCAGGTTTTGCCGACAGAATTTGACTAATTTTTTCTTGCTGAATCAATGCATAATGTCCACCGCTTAAACCGGTTCCGGCGAACAAATCCTGAATGTCTCGCAGACGACACGCACGTCCGTTAAGCAAATAATCGCTGTCGCCCGAACGATACAAACGGCGCGTTACCGAAACGGCTTCGCCCGGCGCAAATTCCAAGGCGGCGCGACGCGGTTTCCATTTTCTTTTGGATGAAAATTTTGCTCGCTCCGCTTCGACTGTTAACGTTCCAGCGCTCTCAGCATGATAGCCGTTGCCATTACCGTTTGATTCGGCATGATAATTATTTGTTTGATTTCGGGCGTCAGATTTTGAATGCTCAATTGATAAATCGTAAGAATCGAATTTTGCGACTTCGATCCTATTTTCATCAAAATCCTCTAAAACTTCATCAATCTCATCAATTTCAATCAAATTATTTGTTTCATCACCTTCAACGCGAACCAGATGCAGGACAACTTCGGCCATGCCGGATGGTTGACGCACTTTTGCTCCAGCAAAAATCACATCCTGCATTTCGCCACCGCGCAGGTTTTTGACTCGCTGCTCGCCCAAAACCCAGGTTATGGCATCGCTGATATTGCTTTTTCCGCAGCCGTTGGGCCCGACGACAGCCGTAATTCCGTCGCCCGTAAAAATTATTTCGGTGTAATCGGCAAAAGATTTAAAGCCGGTAATTTCTAATCGCTGCAGTTTGAACATGGGTATAGTGGGGTTAGTAAAACGCTACTATACCAGATTTAGTGCAAATTGCCGAAGACAATAGCGCAAAAGGCAAAGTGCAAAGTTGCACATTTAGCTTGATAAATTTGCACTTTGCGTTTTGCAATCCGCGCTACTTTTACCAGTTATCGCTGTTTTTGTTTTCCTCATCCATGATGCTCAAAGTGTCTAATAAAAGAGTGGTATTACTGGTGGCTTGGATGATAACGGGATATTCATTAGCGGAGAGCGTAAATTCAAAAGTGCCGTTGGTAAACTCGATAGCTTTGCGAAAAGCGTGGGAGCCGGTCGAATCATCGGCTTTAGAATCTACAATTTGACCGAGATTAAAAAAAATATTAACAATCTTATCGTTGTCTTTGAGCGTTAGGCACCCGGTCATTTTTGAATTTTCGATGACCTGAATGGCATCGAAAATCGTTACGAGCGACAAATTTCCGGCGATAACAAGATCATATCGAATTTCAATCGGAGGAGTCGGGTGCGAGGGCGGGACTTGGTAGGAAGACGAAGCGGAGTCCTGATGCTTGGCGCGGCGAATCGCTTCGAGTCCGGGCGCGATTGAAATGCGCGGGTCAAGCATTTTGGCTTCCTGCAGACGATCGTAAGCCGATTCAAAATCTTCACGGTTGATGTACAAATTAGCGAGAGCCAAACATTGCCGAGCGGCTTCAGAAATTTCTCCTTGAGTCGAGCAAACTTCGCGGAGTTTTTCACGCAACACAATCGAACGCGGACTGCGCTCAAGAGATTCCTGCAAAATTTGGACGGCGCGCTCCGGCGATTTATATTTCACGAACAAATCTGCATCGAGCATGATTGATTCGATGGTTAAATCAGGGCGCGTTGAAATTGTATCAGCAACGTATTCTTTCATCTCTGTCAGCTTCTTGGTGAGTTTAAGAATTTTAAGAAAGCAGCTATTCCGAATATAGATGTTTCGCGGCGGAAAGTTCAAGGTTTCCGAGAAAAAAGATAAACAAATTTAAAACTTTGAGATGTAGGATTTAAAATCAAAAATTTAAAAAAGAGTCAAACTGTCACAAACAAATTCCCTGAATGACTGAAAATTCTAGCCTAAAAATACCGCAGTTTTGAGTTTTTTAGAAATCAAAGCGAATCCCAACTCTGATCAGGCGCGGACGCAAAGTTCGCTGCGGAACGAGAAATGTCGTTTGCGGATCGGTGGCATTGATAAAAGCCGTTCCAAAACTAAACCCTGTTGAGTTGAAAACGTTGTTGATTTCAAGGGTCGGGCGCAGGGATATGTGCTCCGACAATTTAATTGGGCGGCTTAAGTTTAAATCGAAAATAGCTTGTCCGGGACCGCTTCCGGCGTTACGCGGCAAATCCCCCCCGCTCGAACCAATCAGCGGACGAGTCAACGCATTAAAAACATTTTGGGGGAACGGCTCGCCTGATTTGCGCGAGCGAATATCACTAAGATTTCCGCTAAAATTTGGACGATCATTGTTAACATCATCCAAATTGCGGTCAATTCCGCCTGCCGACAAATTAAACGGCGCGCCGCTCAAGAATCGCACAATCGGTGAAAGGCGAATTTTGCCGAGCCACAGAGGAGTGTCAAAAGTCCCGGAAAACGCGAATCGGTGTCGGCGGTCAAGCAGACTGCGCGAAAATTCTGCCTCAAAATTGCCTTGAACTTGAGCGGATGAAGTATTAACGATGCCATCGTCTTTGAGGCTTGAAAGAGTATAAACCGCGCGGAGAGTGGCGGCGAAACCGTGGCTTAGATGCGAAAAGCGTTTACGTAGTTCAAGCGTCAAGCCGCGATAAAAACTGCTGCCGATTGATGATAACTGTTCAACCTGGGTTCGCGTCGGGTCGGGGCGCAAATTTTGCACGGCTGCCAATGCGATTGTAATTGGCGGGCTGGCATTTGTCGCCGATTGACTGTTGAGATTAATAATAGTAGTTGGAACGCCGTTGATGACGAGACACCCGCCTTGTTCAGAGTTGGCAGGAGTACTGTTATTTCCGGCGCAGCGCGAAGGACTGCCGACGGGCGGAGTAGTATAGGAAGTGGCAAATCTGATGACGTCGCGGGCGTTCGCTACATTATACAGTGGGCGATTGCCGGTCGCGTCCCGCGCATTATTAAATGGACGAGACAGTAAATATTCGGCTAAATCCCGAAATCCGGCGGGGACGCGCGGCGCGTTAACGCTGACGTCGCGCCACAATTTAACGGTTTTGTTAACAGTCAGATTTGCTTCGACCACAAATCCTTTGGCAATTTCCCGTTCAAATCCAAGGTTAGCTTGATAGCTTTCCGGTACTTCTAATTCCGAATCAAGACGACGCGAAAAACCAGAGTTCGTGCGGCCATACTGCTGAACGAATTGATTATCTGAGGTCAACGCTTGTGGAAATTGTCCGCTTAACGCATCCAAAACCACTTGGCGCTGCGCTCCTGATGGGACATTGTTAGTATCAAATTCGATTTGCGATTTGCCGAGGCTAAAATCATCAATCGTTCTGAGCAAAGCGCGGTTGTAGAAAATGCCAGCCCCAAAGCGAATCACATCTTTGCCACTTTTGAACGGGTCGTAAGCGATGGCAAAACGCGGGCTGAAATTATTTTCGTCATCAATAATAGTTTCGCGTTCGTAACGCAAACCCGCGCTGACAGTCAAATTTGAGCGCACCCTAACGTCGTCTTGAGCAAAAATTCCTGTATAAGTGTTGCGCTGGGTTGAACGGCTACCGAAAACCTGTGTGTATCGGAAAACTCTGGATTGCAGGAAATCGTTTGCCGTATCAAAACGAAAAGTTCCGGTCGCGTCAAAGCGATCAGTAAACGCGGATTTGATGCGCTGAACATCTGCTCCGAAATGCAAGCTTTGCGAACCGAAAATCGCGGTCAAAGTGTTTTGAAATTGCGTTCGCAATTCGCGCCGGTCGCTCGAATTCGAAGTCGAAGAACCGGCGACAAGCGACGAGCCGCGATTGATAACTGATGGCAAATTAACAATAACTACCGGACTTTCTAAACCAGAATCAGCGATTATCGCAGGTTTCAGTTCGGAATATTGAACGCGAAATTGATTAACAATTTTAGGCGAGAAAATAAAATTGTCAGTAAATCCTAGCGCATCCGAATTGCGGCTGCTCCCGACGAGGGCTTCTGCCAGACGATTACCGCCGCTAAATTGCCGGAAATCTCGCCGAGTGCCGCGCTGAAATGCAATCGTAATGCTGTGCGAATCATTAAAATTGTGGTCAACGCGGGCTGAGAAAATATGCTCGCGGAGCGGCGTCTTAACAGCCTCTGAATACGGCGCAATCAAAACTCCGCCGTCGTTCGCCGTTTGATTCAAGTTGGTCGGCGCAGGCAGCGGAAAACGCGCATTTTGATTGACTGGAACATAAGTGTCAATCACGGTGTTTTCGTCAATGTTATCGTATTCATAACCAACGAAGAAAAAAGTTCGATTTTTAAAATAACCAAACGGCATGGGACCGCCGAAAGTAAAACCCGGGTTGTTGTCCTGCAGAGCGGGACGCGCGATACCGCGAGCTTTATTGCGATTGGTGTTGGCGTTTAAAGATTCGTCGCGGAAAAAATAAAATAGACGCCCGCGAAAATTTTTGCCCCCGGCGCGAGTGCGAATATTGACTCTCCCGCCCGAAGCCCGTCCGTATTCAGCGGAAAACTGATTCGTGACGACTTGGACTTCGGCAACAGTTTCGATTGATGGATGAAAGCGAAATGTCGCGGCGCGGTCGTCATTGTTGTCAACGCCGTCAATCGTGATGTTGTTTGAATATGCAGCGCCTCCGCTCAAAGCAAAAATCCCGGCTTCTTCGGGCGTCCGTTCGGGGGCGCTCTGCCCGCGCGTTCCTTTATCTTCGGCTAAATCTCTGGTCGAAAGCGGTTCTTCCGTGACACCGCCGAGCGTAAATATTAAATCAAACGGATTGCGGTTAAGATTCGGCAATTCTTCAATTTCGCGCTCTGTTATCGTGCCGCCGACAACGGTGCGCGTGGTATCAACGGCGGGCGCGCTAGTTTCGTCAACGACAACAGTTTCGGCGCGAATCGCGGCGGGCGTCAGGACGTAGTTTAGCTGTAAATTATCCCCTGACAGAGTATTCAAATCTTTTTGTTCGAGGTTGGCGAAACCCGCAGCCTTGATGCGCAACACGTAAACACCGGGTTTTAGCTCGATCAGAAGATAACGTCCTTCCGTATTGGTCGTTGCCGTTCGTTCCTGATTGTTTGAAACCAAAATCGCCGTTACGATTGCGCCCGGCAGAGCCGCTCCGCGTTCGTCGGTAATTTTGCCTCTTATCGTAACCTCATCTAGATCCTGCGCAAAAAGCGAATCAGCATTGGCAAAAAACAACAAAAAACACCATAACAGGGAAATTAGACAATGCCTTTGATTATGACTTTTCATAAAAGCTGTCTCCTGAAATTAGGTTTTAAATGATTAAAGCGCAAAGTATTCTGGCTGAGAAGTTTAAGAATTGCAAAGCAGATTGTCAGAATCATCAAGAAAATTAATTAAGCTGTAACTTTTGAGGTTTATATGTAGAATTAAATGCGTATCCCCAGAATGAATTAAATTTCAGAATTTTGCTTTTAAAATAGGAGTTTTGATTGATGATGCAAGCTTCCCGTCACTTTTCGCTGCTGATCGGTTTGATCTCAATAATCGTCGTAAGTGCCGCTTTTTTTCTTGTTCCGTCAAAATCTGCCGCCGACATTCAAATTGATAAAAATGTTTCAACGCAAGGGCGAGCACTCACTCCGGCTGGAAAGCTTGTGGGCGACCGCGAGACTAATCTTCCCGCCGTCGGTTCGTTAACAGTCAACTTCGTGCGCTCACCGGATAAAATCGGCACTGACGGCAAAGGCAGATATTTGATCGCCGTCAATGGCGGTTTCGGGATGCAATTTAGCGCTACCAGCCGCCCCCAGCAATCGGTTTCTGTGATTGATTTAAATGCTGTGCCCGCGCCGATAGTCATCCAAAACATTTATTTCCCCTCGCCCGCCGGAGCTAACTTCGGCGCAGCCTTTACCAACGAGGCTGAACCCGACGGGAGTTATCGCCTCTATGTTGCCGGTGGATTTGACAACAAAATTCGGGTGTTTGGTTTTAGTCCAAACAACGATCAGCCGCTGACACCCGCCAATAAACCCGACGAACCTCTAAACGCGCCTTTTATTGATGTTTCAGCATTTACCGAAAACGCGCCGTCACCGGATTACAATAATAATACGGCTCCGGTTTATCCGTTGGGAATCGCGCTCGCGCCTGACAACGAAAGTATTTATGTGGCAAATAATTTGGGCGATACGCTTGGAATCGTCAGCGATTTGCGCGAATCGCGCCGCCTGACCCGCATCGCGCTGCAGCGTCCCGGTTCCACCCAATTTGTCTATCCCTACGACGTTAAACTATTGACCAGCGATACAGACGCGAAAAATGTTTCGAAGGTTTACATTTCCCTATGGGGCGACGGAACAATCGCAGTTGTGGATCCTAAAACTGCAAAAGTCGTCCGGCACATTACGGTTGATCGCCATCCGACTAAAATGATTTTGAATGCGGCGCAAAATCGCCTTTTTGTCGTTAACTCCGATGGTGACAGCGTTTCGGTAATTGAGACAAAAACCGACCGTGTCGTAGAAAAAATCAACGTTCAACTGGCTGAGAACGCGCCGGGCGGCGTCAGCCCTGAAGGTCTGGCATTAAGCGAGGACGAAAAAACTTTGTATGTCGCTAACGCTCACGCTAATGCTGTTGGGGTCGTAAGTCTTTCAACATCGGCTCAAGGAATCAGACAATTTACACAGTTCACTGGATTGCGACGCGATATTAAAATTGTTCCAACAGAATCCAAAATCCAAAATCCAAAATCCAAAATCGTCGGTTTTATCCCAACCGGAAATTATGCCTCTGCCGTTGCGGTGGTAGGCTCCCAAATTTTTATTGCAAACGGGAAAGGTACGGGCGTTGAAAATTCTTCCGTCATTCCCAATAACTCAGGTCGCGCTCCAAATATGCCTAACGAGAAGTTTCCGGCCTCTACAAGCAAACGCGGGGCTTACAATCCCGCTCTGGTAATCGGCAATATCAGTTTAGTTGCTATTCCAGGGGAAAAACAACTTTTTGATTACACACAAGCAGCAATGCGGAACAATGGCTTGCTAGGCGATAAAAAGACGGGTATTTTTGCGGGTGGGCGCTCTCCTTTCAAACATGTTATTTACATTATTAGAGAGAATCGCACTTATGACCAGGTGTTCGGTGATTTGCAGACGGCTGGCGACGGCTCAAAAGCTGATGGCGAGCCAAGCGTCGCGATTTTCGGAGCTGGCGAGATTGCCAAATCGCCTTCAGGAACAGCTCAAAATGTAACTCCAAACGCTCGCGCATTAGCTTTGCGTTTTGGTTTAATGGATAGATTTTTCGTTAACGCGGAAGCCTCGCCCGACGGTCATAATTGGTCAACTGCCGCATTCTCAAATGATTATATTGACAAAACTTTTCGCTGGAACTATTCCGGTCGCGGAAGAACTTACGATTTTGAAGGATTTAATCGTTTGCCGTCGTATGATCCGCCGTTTAACCAACCGCCGGTAAGTCTTCCATCGGTTTTTCGTCTTCCAGCAACTGAAAACGATGTCGCCAACTTTCTAAAAAAATATATTCCCTACCTGCACGGTAATCGTGATGTCGGCGAGCCGGAAACGCTTTATTTGTGGGACGCGGCAAACAAAGCTGGCTTGAGTTATCGCGCTTACGGGGAATTTGTCGCTACTGTCTCGGCTGAAGACGTGCGCGAAGTCAATACACGCAAACCGAAAATCTACCCGGATCTATCACCGACGCTGACGGCTTTTGCCACCAAAAAATCGCTCGAAAATCACTTCTCATCCGATGTTCGTAATTTCGACCAAAATACGCCGGACAGTATGACAACTGAGTCTTATCGGTTGGTTCGTCAAGAAAACGGCAAAAACGATCCAGCGATTACGCGGAATAACAATCGAAAAGAATTTCAAGGAAACTCTCGCTTTGGCGAATGGCAACATGAATTTCGCTCGTTTGTCGCGGATTTACAAGCTGGAAAAGGCGATAAATTACCGAATTTATCAATCCTTCGATTTTCCAACGACCACACGGCAGGCTTACGCGCCAGTGTTCCAACGCCTCAGTTTTACGTTGCCGAGAATGATTACGCGTTGGGGAGATTGGTCGAAGAAGTTTCAAACAGTCCGTATTGGAAAGATACGGCAATTTTTGTGGTCGAAGATGACGCTCAGGATGGACCCGATCACGTTGACGCGCACCGTTCACCGGCTTTGGTTATTTCGGCTTACAACAAACAAGGCGCGCTCGTTCACGATTTTCACAATACGGTCAGCCTAATACGGACGCTTGAAATCTGCTTGGGAATGCCGCCCATGAATTTTTTGGATGCCAACGCAATGCCAATAGACGTATTTACGAACGTGCCGGATTTTACTCCTTATCATGCTGTTTTGCCTGAAATCACTCTTGATAATTTAATGCCGCCACCCAAACCTTCAGCGGCGATGCTCCGCTATATGGAAATGACAAATGAGCAAAATTTGTCTCATGCTGATATGGCCAACGCTCGCCAGTTAAATGAGATAATCTGGTATTCGGTACGCGGTGAAAATATCTCATACCCAAAAATCGCTCGCCTCCCGGCGTTCGATTTAATGACAGCCGGAATACAAAATGAGAAAGACGAAAACCAGAGCCACGAGTACGATAGCGAAGAATAAACACTTATATTTCTTGCACTTACTAGCTCTATCAGGATTTAGCTTGACTCATGGCATTTGGATTGCATTATGAGTTCATAAGTAACGAGAACTGAAATAAAAGCGAACACAAGATTTCGTAGATTTGTTTCAAACTCGCTTTTTTCAGGAAAACATTTAGATAAACTAGAAGGAGTCAAAGAAAATGGCAGATACATCAGGAACAAAATATGACGGAACGGTTTCAGAAGAAGCATCGGCAATTGGCAATCGCGTTTCAGGTGACGTTAAAGAAGCTTACGGCGCCGTGACAGGTGATCGCGCGACCGAAGCGGCTGGTGCGCAGCAAGCCAACATGGGCGCAGCGCGTCAGTCAAACAATAAAATGTTGACGGGACTTTTCCGCGACCGCAATTCGGCTGAAAATGCTTATAGTTCACTCGAAAAACGTGGTTATTCTAGAGATGATGTCAACGTCATGATGTCTGATACAACTCGTGATTCGTGGTTTGGTAATGATGCTGATTCAGCCCTTGGCAGCAAAGCTCTCGAAGGCGCCGGAACAGGTTCGGCAATCGGCGGAACGGTTGGTGCTGTTCTCGCAGCTATTGCGGCTATTGGAACTAGTATTGTCCTCCCAGGTTTGGGTTTAATCGTGGCTGGACCTCTGGCGGCGGCTTTGGCTGGCGCAGGAGCAGGCGGTTTGACTGGCGGTTTAATCGGTGCGTTAGTTGGTTCGGGAATTCCTGAGGATCGTGCGCGCGAGTATGAATCAGGAATCAAAAACGGCGGTATGGTTATGGGCGTGACTCCGCGTTCGAACGAAGATGCGGATTACTTTGAAAACGAATTCCGTACACATCGTGCCGAATCAATTTATCGTTAATTCAACCATTTTTTAAACCAAAAAGCGGGTCTGGCAATAATTGCTAGACCCGCTTTTTACAGCTAAGAAAGCAGCTTCTTCAAATTTATCTATTACGGGAAGCATTTTTCCGGAACGTTTTCGAGCGTATTTTTCATCAGCATTTTAACAACGGGCAAAAAGTCGTTATTATTTTCAGCATAAACTTTTAACTGCTCATCAGCCGACGTTCCCCTCTCTAAAATCGTGTGAATATGCTCAATTTCCTTGCGCGAATCTAACTCGTCAACTACTTCGTCAACAAAATCAAGCAGTTCCAAAATTAAATCCCGCGCCGGAACTTCTTTTTGTTTTCCCAAATCAAGCAGTTTACCTTCCAATCCCCAGCGCACCGCCCGCCATTTATTTTCCTGAATCAACATCCGGCGATACAGTCTGAAGCCTAAATTTTGATCGATTAACTTGTGCAGCTTGGCGCAGATTGCCTGAAAGAGTGCGGCAATCGCAATCGTATCGTCAACGCGCGTCGGAATATCACAGATGCGAAATTCGAGGGTGGGAAAGAATGGATGCGGGCGCAAATCCCAATAAATCTTTTTCGCATTGTCAATACAGTTCATTTTGACCAGCAAATCAACGTAACGCTCATATGCGGCGTAAGAATCAAAGTGATCTGGAATATCAGTGCGCGGAAACTTTTTAAAAACTTCCGAGCGATAAGATTTTAATCCCGTCGTGTGACCGAGCCAGAAAGGTGAAGAAGTAGTCAGCGCGAGGACATGCGGCAGGAAATATCTGGCGGCGTTCATGATTTGAATTTGCTTTTCGCGGTCTTTAATTCCGACGTGAACGTGCAGTCCGAAAATCAAAAGCGAGCGAGCCACCATTTGAAGTTCTTCAACGATAAATTCGTAGCGCGAATCATCAAAAATCTTTTGGTCTGACCAGAGCGAAAACGGGTGCGTCGAAGCTGCGATAATCGCCAATCCTTTTTTTTGCGCGAGGCTCGAAATAATACAGCGAAGTTGCGAAATATCCTGTCTGGCTTCTTGGATATTGTGGCAGACACCGGTTCCGACTTCAATCATGGACTGAATCATTTCGGGCTTGATTTTTTCGCCGAGCAGTAGTTTACCTTCATCCAAAATTTCTGAAACGTGCGAGCGCATCTCACCTGTAGTTGCGTCAACAATCTGAAATTCTTCTTCGAT
>JBDTZD010000176.1:0-10756 GCA_040005335.1 Pyrinomonadaceae bacterium
CAAAAGGAAGGTTTTCGTCACGTTTTTGTTCTCAATTCGCTTGAAGACATTGAAAATGCGATGGTCGAACGCCAACCGCTCTGGAATAATCGCCGCCATGAACGCGGCGCGTTTGACATTATCGGCGATGTTCACGGGTGCTTTGACGAGTTGCAGGAATTATTGGAAAAGCTCGGCTACAAAATCGAGCGACAGCCTGACGGATTTTTCGCGGTTGAAAATCCCGCGAACCGCAAAGTAGTTTTTGTCGGAGATTTGGTTGATCGCGGGATAAATTCGCCTGATGTTTTGCGGCTTGCGATGAGCATGACGCGGGATGAAAACGCTTTCTGCGTTCCCGGCAATCACGATGCGAAACTGTTCAAATATCTGAGCGGGCGACAGGTAACGATTTCGCATGGCTTGGCGGAAACCATTGCCCAGTTTGAAAACGAACCGGCGGAATTTAAAACCGCCGTTGCTGAATTTATTGATTCGCTCGTTAGCCATTATGTTTTTGACGATGGCAAATTAGTCGTCGCGCACGCCGGGATGAAAGAGAATCTGCAAGGGCGCGGTTCGGGGCGTGTTCGCGATTTCGCGCTTTACGGCGAAACTACCGGCGAAACAGACGAATTCGGCTTGCCCGTGCGTTACAATTGGGCGGCTGATTATCGCGGAAAAGCAGCGGTCGTTTATGGTCACGTTCCGACGCCTGAACCGGAATGGCTTAACAATACAATTTGTATTGATACCGGCTGTGTGTTTGGCGGAAAACTGACAGCGCTGCGCTATCCGGAACGCGAGATTGTTTCGGTTAATGCCAGAAAAGTTTATTACGAATCGTTAAAACCGCTTTTTGTTGAGGAAAAGCTTTTGTCGGCGCAGCAAGAATTGGACGACGTTTTGGATATTGCCGACGTAACGGGTAAACGCATTATTGAAACGCAGTTGTTCAAAACCGTCACGATTCGCGAAGAAAATGCCGTTGCCGCGCTCGAAGTGATGAGCCGTTTTGCCGCTAATCCGAAATGGCTAGTGTATTTGCCGCCCACCATGTCGCCTTCCGAAACAAGCAAATCAGAAAACTATCTGGAACACCCGGCTGAAGCCTTTACTTACTTTCGCAATCAAAACGTCGCCGAAGTTGTTTGCGAAGAAAAACATATGGGTTCGCGCGCGGTCGTTGTTGTCTGCCGTGACGAAGAAACCGCAAAAAAGCGTTTTGGTGTGATTGGCGAAGGAATTGGCATTTGTTACACCAGAACGGGTAGAAAGTTTTTTGCTGATGAAAAATTAGAAACTGAGTTTTTAGCTCGATTAAAGCAAGCTGCCGACAAGACAGATTTTTGGATTGAATTTTCAACAGATTGGCTGATTTTGGATTGCGAACTATTGCCCTGGTCGGCGAAAGCTCAGGAATTATTAAAACAGCAATACGCTGCGGTCGGCGCAGCTTCACAGGCAAGTTTAAGTGCGGCCGTTGATGTTTTAAACAAAACACTAACTCATAATCCGGACGCCGAACAATTACTCACGCGTTTTCAAAAGCGACTCGATGCTGCCGAAAAATATGTCGAAGCTTACCGCCGTTATTGTTGGCGGGTCGAATCTCTCGCAGATTTGCGGCTCGCGCCGTTTCACCTTTTAGCGACTGAAGGCAAAACTTATTTTGACCAAACACACGTCTGGCATATGGAAACGCTCAAAAAATTATGCGCGGCGGATGATTTGCTCCTCGCGACGAATTACAAAACAGTTAATGTGACGGACGAAAGCAGCTTTAGCGAAGGCGTCAATTGGTGGCTTGAGCTAACCGGAAAGGGCGGCGAAGGAATGGTAGTCAAGCCTCTGGATTTTATTGTGCGGGGCAATCGCGGGCTAGTACAACCGGCGCTAAAATCTCGCGGACGAGAATATTTGCGAATTATTTACGGCGCCGAGTATGATTTGCCGGAAAATCTGGAACGGCTGCGTTCGAGAGGACTTGCCGGAAAACGTTCTATGGCGCTGCGCGAATTTGCTTTGGGCGTCGAAGGATTAGAAAGATTCGTGAGGCGTGAACCGCTGCGCCGCATTCACGAATGTGTTTTTGGCGTTCTCGCGCTCGAAAGCGAGCCGGTTGATCCGCGCCTTTAAAGGATGAAGGCGGAAGGACGGCGGGATGAATAAAAAAGTTTTGTTTCTCTGTACCGGAAATTATTATCGCAGCCGGTTTGCCGAACTTTATTTCAACTTTTTGGCGGAAAAAAGCAATTTAAATTGGCGAGCCGATTCACGCGGATTCGCGCCCGGAGCACACAATATCGGCGCAATCTCGCGCTACGTTTTGCAGCGTCTTGAAAATTTGCAAATCCCGTTTGACAAAGCGCAACGTTTCCCGCTTCAAGTAAGTTTGGCGGATTTAGAAAACGCCGATTTGGTCGTCGCGCTTTACGACATCGAACATCGCCCGTTTGTCAGTCAGGATTTTCCGCTCTGGATCGAACGCATCGAGTTTTGGCAAGTCGCCGATGTGCCTTTTACTTTGCCCGAAATCGCTTTGCCGGCAATTCAAAAACAAGTCGAAAATTTAATTGCTCGGCTAAAGCTGGAAATGTAATTCCAGCACATTTGCTCGACGCTCAATTTTTTGACAATGAGGTCGTCTCGTCGTCAGAATTAAAGGCAAAGTGATGAAAATCATTTCGCAGTCTGAAACCTTTTGCTGGAAAACATCACTTCGGAAACGGAGATGAGATTATGAACGGCCTGAAACAACGATTAATGATAGCAGCGACGGCATTTTTGCTGATCTTGACGCTCGGAGCGGCAATCTTCGCACAAACAAACGAAGAAAAATTAGCGGCGGCAAACAAAACATTGGGTGAAGCGGTTGCATTGTTTCAACAGGAGACTGCGGAATCATATCGAGCCGCGAGAGAAAAGTTTCGCGCCGCCGCTGATTTGTTCGCCACCGTCGGAAATAAAAAAGGACAAGCCGCTTCGTTTGTTTTCATCGGTCGTATCTCAGACAATTTTGGCGAAAAATCCGCCGCATTGGAGAATTACAATCAAGCCTTGTCGCTCTTTCGCTCTCTGGCCGATAAATTCTGGGAAGCTACAACGCTCTCAAACATCGGTCTGGTTTATTACTCTCTAGGCGAGAAACAAAAAGCGCTCAATTACTACAATCAAGCCCTACTGCTTTCCCAAGCGGTTGGCGACAAATGGCAAGAAGCGAGAACGCTCCACAACATTGGCGAGATTTACGACGATTTAGACGAGAAAAAGAAAGCCCTTGAATACTACAATCAAGCATTACCGCTTTCCCGCGCAATTGGGGACAAAGTGCAAGAAGCCGCGACGCTCGAAGACATCGGCATAGTTTACCTAGCTTTGGAGGAGAAACAGAAAGCACTAGATTATCATAACCAAGCCTTGGCGCTTTTTCGCGCGATTGGCGACAAAGCCAAAGAAGCTATAACACTTTCCAACATTGGCGGGATTTATTACGATTTAGGCGAGAAACAAAAGGCGCTTGAGTATTTTCAATTATCACTCCCGCTCAGCGAAGCAATCGGTGACAAAGAGGGTCAAGCAGTTACACTCTATTGGTTAATGTTTTACTGGCAGAGTTTAAACAACCCGCGCTATGCCGTTTTTTATGGCAAGCAATCGGTTAATCTTTATCAAGAACTGAGACAAAATATCGCTTCGCTTGATAGAGAAACACAAAAAACTTATCTCAAATCAATTGAAACAACTTATCGTTGTCTGGCGGATATTCTTGTCGCGGGCGGGCGCATCTCGGAAGCCGAAGAAGTTTTGGCGATGCTCAAGGAAGAAGAATTTTTCGCTTACCTGCGTCGCGACGACAAAGTTGCCGCCGATTTGAAAAGTAAAATCTCGCTCTCGCCCGACGAGAAAAAAGCCTTTGCCGATTACGAACGGTTTGCTGACGACATCACCCGCACGGCGGCTGAGTTTGGCGCGTTAGAAGCGAAAAAGAACGCTCTGCCGCTCAGCGAATCGCTTGCCGCCGCAGACCAGCAGCAATACGACCAGCTCAAACAAAAATATGACGCGGCAATCGTCGTCTTCGGCACATTCCTCAACGATTTAAAGGTTCGATTCGGCACTCTCGATAAACGCCTTGCCGTTGTCGAATCTGACACGCAGGGCATTTTGAAACGCCTTAACCAACCGCGCACCGTCATCATTTCAACCATCGTCGGCGAAGACCGTTTGAATCTTATCGTCACCACCGCCGACATCCAACGAGCGCACACCGTTGAAATCAAAGCCGTTGAACTTAACAAATTAGTTTCGGAGTTTCGCGCGGCGGTTAAAAATCCAAATCTTGACCCGCGAATAACCGGCAAAAAACTGTTTGATGTGCTGTTTCCCGCTGCGCTCTCAAAAGATTTGGACGGCATCAATGCCGATACTATTGTTTGGAGTCTGGACGGAACTTTGCGTTATGCTCCGATGGCAGCTTTGTGGGACGGCAAGCGCTATCTCGTCGAACGATACAATAACGCCGTTTTGACACTCGCCAGCCGTGACAAAATCAGCGCTATGACGACAGACCGCAGCAAATGGCTGGCGCTCGGCGTCGGAGTCTCGAAAGCGGCAAGCGTTAAAAACAACGACGGCTCAACGGCAAACTTTGACGCGCTCGCCGCTGTGCCGCAGGAATTATGCAGCATCGTCGCAGACCCCAAGAAAAAAGAGTTTTGTCAGACGCTCGGCAAGCAACAAATCGGAATAATCAGTGGCTTGATGCTTCCCGACGACGAATTTACTTTGCAAAGTTTTGAAAACAATTTGGGCAAAGTTCCGGTTGTTCACATCGCTTCGCATTTCAGCCTTAACGCCGGAGATGAAACTGATTCATATTTACTGCTTGGCGGCGGCGCGGAACGTCGTTTTTCGCTTATCAGTTTAAAAAAAACCAGACTCGATAAAGTTGAACTTTTAACGCTCTCGGCTTGCAACACGGCGATGACGGCGGGCGATAATTCAAGCGGCGTGGAAATCGAAGGCTTTGGCGCACTCGCGCAAAATCAGGGTGCGCGCACGGTATTGGCGTCGTTGTGGGCGGTGTCGGATTCTTCGACGCGCGATTTGATGAGTGAATTTTACCGTCAGCTTGAGACAAATCCGAAAATCGGTAAAGCCGAAGCGTTGAGGAAAGCGCAACTGACTTTGCTGCAAGGTAAATACAAAGCGCGAGAAACACCGCTCTGGCGACAGCGCGGCGGCGACTCGCTCGACAACGATACGCCTTTTGGGGTTGACGCCGACGCGCCTTTTGCACATCCTTATTTCTGGTCGCCCTTTATCCTTTTCGGCAATTGGCAATAATTTTAAGCTAATGAAACTAATTCTAATCTACGGACCGCCAGCTGTGGGCAAATTGACTGTTTCCAATGAAATTGCCGCGCTAACCGGATACAAAGTTTTTCATAATCATCTCTCAATTGACTGCATCGAGCCTATTTTTGCTTTTGGATCGCCACCGTTTTACAAATTGATCGAACTGATTCGCGTTGAAACCGTCGCCGAAGCTGCCCGCCAAAATGTTAATTTGATTTACACGTTTTGTTACGCCAAGGATTTTGATGATCCACACGTTGATAAAATCATCAATGCGCTTCAATCAAATGGCGGCAAAGCTTGTTTTGTCCTGCTTACTTGTGATAGAAAAGAACTTGAACGACGCGTGACAGATGAGTCGCGCAGGAAATTTGGAAAAGCCAACAACACTGTGATTTTAAACGAACTTTTAAGCAAATACGATTTATTTTCCGTTGCTCCGCAGCAGGCGAGTTTGTGTCTGGACACCACAAATCTCTCGCCGCAGCAAGCAGCGCAGCAAATAATCGAACATTACAAACTTTTGTAGAAAATTTGTTGTTAAACTATCGGGTCTGAAGGCGAGCTTGCAAACAAGCCGCCTTTTTTATTTGGAGAAAATGCAATGATTTACACAAAAGATGAAGAAGTTATTGAATTAATTAAAAAATTTGAAGATTCCGCCGTGACCGCCACAGAATGGACTCACGGAGCGCATTTGACGGTCGCCTTATTTTACGCGGTCAATCACGATTTTGAAACGGCTTTGGGAAAGATGCGGGCAGGTATTTTCAAATTAAACGCGGCGCATGGAACGCCGAACACTCCAACGCGTGGATATCATGAAACGCTAACGGTTTTCTGGCTGCTAACAATTTCTGAATTTTTGGAAAAGACTAAAGAGCGAGATT
Source organism: Pyrinomonadaceae bacterium (assembly GCA_040005335.1). Taxonomy (GTDB): domain Bacteria; phylum Acidobacteriota; class Blastocatellia; order Pyrinomonadales; family Pyrinomonadaceae; genus JBBQUS01. Next base: position 6,231 of record JBDTZD010000176.1, read on the forward strand.
CGCTCAGTAAATTGGCAAACCATCTGATTGAAACTTGCGGCGATTCAGGCTTGCCGTTAAAGTTTTACAGCCGCGATGTTTTGTTTTCCCCCGCAGCAAGGGCAAACTATATCGAGCCTAATTTATAAATGTATGCTCAAATTTTATAATAACTTATCTGATCAGACTGAAGAATTCACACCGCTTTCCGGCAACGAAGTCAAGCTTTATATTTGCGGCCCGACCGTGTGGAATTTCGCGCATATCGGCAATTTTCGGACATTTATTTTCGGCGATGTTTTACAGCGTTATCTCAAGTTCAAAGGCTACGACGTGACGCATGTTATGAATTTGACCGATGTTGACGACCGAATTATCAAAGAAGCCAAAAATGCCGGAGTGCCGATTAATGAATTTACCGCGCCGTTTATCGAAGCTTATTGGCAGGATGCGGATGCGCTCGGAAACGAGCGTCCGACGCTTGCTCCGCGCGCCACTCATCACGTCACTGAAATGATCGAAATTATCGAAAAACTTCTCGCTAACAATCACGCTTACGAATCCGAAGGCTCGATTTATTACCGGATTTCGGCGTTTCCAGAATATGGCAAGCTCTCGAAAATTAATTTTGCCGGAAACAAAACGGGCGGCGGCGGGCGCGTTGACACTGACAAATACGACAAAGAAAACGCGCAGGATTTCGCTCTCTGGAAATTTGTTGACGCTGATGAGCCGACCGGCTGGGACGCTCCGTTTGGTCGCGGTCGCCCCGGTTGGCATATCGAATGCTCTGCAATGGCAATGAAATATCTTGGCGAGACGTTTGATATTCACGCCGGCGGAATTGATTTGCAGTTTCCGCATCACGAAAACGAAATCGCGCAATCCGAAGGCGCAACCGGGAAACTGTTTGCTAAAACCTGGCTGCACGGCGAGTTTTTGAAGATTGACGACGTTACTATGTCGAAATCCAAAGGGAATTTCTTTACCTTTCGAGATCTGCACAAGCAAGGATATTCAGCATTAGCAATTCGTTATTTGCTGCTTTCAGTTCCCTATCGCCATCAGTTGAATTTCACTTTTGAAGGTTTGCAAGGGGCGGAAAGTACGGTCAAACGCTTGCAGGATTTTCGCCGCCGCGTGAACGAATATCAAGCCGAAAATGGTTTAAATGGCGAAGTCGAACGCGTTGTTTTGGAAGCTCTGCAGGAGTTTGAAACGGCAATGGACGATGATTTAAACACATCGGTCGCGCTCGCCGCAATTCATAATTTAGTCAAGGAAATAAATGTCGCACTGGCAAACGACGCGCTCCAGGCGGACGATAAAAATTTAGTTCTCGCGGCGATCGCAAAATTCGATTCGGTGCTAGGCATCTTTGGCAAAGAGACTGAAGAAATGCTTGATGCGGAAATCGAAAACTTAATCGCCGAACGCCAGGAAGTACGCCGCAACCGTAATTTTGCACGTTCAGACGAAATTCGCGATTTGCTGGCAGAAAAAGGCATTATCTTAGAAGACACCAAAGATGGCGTAAGATGGAAACGAAAATAAAGAGAATAATGGAGAAACAGTTCTGTCCGATTTGCGGCATTGAAGTTCCGCCAAACTCGCGTTACTCGCATTACGTTTGTCAGAGTTGCGCCACAAAAGCCTGTGATGAAGATAGCAGACCGCTCAAATTCTTTAATACAGATTTAAGCGGTGGTTTTGTTGCTAAGAATGCAGAAACAAGTGAAACGAAAGTTGTAGATCCTCATATTTGTTATATTGAGGACGTACGATGCTGGGCGGACGAAGCGAGAATGGGCGGAATCGTTATTCAACCGTGTCCTGATCAAAAGGAAAGAATCGCCGGAGCACTTGTAGGCTTGTTAATTGGAGATGCGCTTGGTGTGCCTTATGAATTTCATGCCGCGAGCGAGCTTCCAAGTTTTGCTGAAATCGAATTTGAACCACCCGCTTGGTTTCGGCGTTCACACCAAGGCGTTCCGACAGGAACCTGGTCGGACGACGGCGCACAGGCTCTGGTGCTGCTCGATTCCCTTTTGACGCGCGGAAAATTTGATGCTGCGCATTTTGCTAAAGGCTTAATCGCTTGGCAAGACAATGGGTTTATGGCGGTTGATAATTATGTTTTCGATGTTGGAATTCAAACCAGCAAAGCCATCTGGCATCTCAAACAAGGTGTTTCCCCGCTTGAAGCTGGCGGAACGGATGAATATTCAAACGGCAACGGCTCTCTGATGCGCGTTTTACCGCTGGCGCTCTGGCATCAAGGAACGAATGCCGAGCTTGTCCGCGATGCCGAATTACAGTCCAGAGTCACTCACGCGCATCCGCGCGCGCAAATTTGCTGCGCTTTGTATTGTCTTTGGGCGCGAAGAAGTTTACAAAATGCCGACAATAGTTGGGATTCTGACAGCATTTGGGAATACGCGGTTGAAACGCTGCGCAGCATCTACCTTGATGATTCGATCAAAACTGCCGAACTCGAATTCCAAATCCGTCCGGACGATTTGCACGCTCCCGGAGGCAGCGGTTACGTCGTTGATAGTTTATTTTCAGCAAAATGGGCGTGCGGCAACGACAATTACGAAAAGGCGGTCAAAGCCGCAATTTCGCTTGGTAATGACACGGACACAACAGCTTGCATTGCGGGCGGCGTTGCCGGATTAAAGTCTGGAATTAACCAAATTCCGGAACGCTGGCGCGCGCAGTTGCGTGGACGCGAGATTTATGAGCCGCTGCTTGAAAAGCTGTTAAAACATAGCGCAGAAATACAATTCAAACAGGGATAGACAGGATAGGACAATAAACGCAATTATTTTTTCTGCGAGGAATTGAAATCGTTTTTATCCTGTTCATCCTGTCTATCCCTGTTAATTTTTGGACTTATCGAAGAGATTTTTCGATTGGCACGAGAAAAGCTGTTACACCTTGAGCCTTGAATTCCAGAGGTTTGCCGATTTCATATCCTCTCGCTCGCAAATCCTGCAAAACCTGTTTGTCAGGTTTCCAGGCAGTTTCGCGAAAAGCCAGATAAAATGTATCGCCCGCAATTGCGTTTTTGTCAGCGACTTTAACTTCGTCAAACGAGCGCGGCAGAAAAAATGCTTTATCTTCGGGCATATCAGCGTAGCCATCAATTGAAATGATGTTGAATTTGGGGTTATTTTTGAGAGCGTACCAAAGTTGATAGGCTCCGTCGTCTTCAAAAATGTAAATAGTTGTCAGTTCATTTGTTTGAACATCAGCTTCGGCGGCAAGTTCGCGCCAACCGCACCAGATAAAAGTTTGTGGTTTTGCCGAAAAATGTCTTATTCCCGCGATTAAAATCAAAGTGCCGATTAAACCGAAGGCAGCGATTTTCAACTCCTTGATTGGCAAGCAATTGATGGCAAGCGCGGTTAAAATGGCAAACGGGGCGAAAACTATAATCAAATGTCTCGTCCCCCAGACTGAATGAGGTGAGATCCAACTGACGATAAAAGCAGTCGCAACCGGCACAATCGTAAAAAACGCCGTCAGAATAAAAGCTTCATTTCGGTGTCGAAAACCATTTAAGACGATGGCAGTCAGACAAATAAAAGCAATCGGCAAAACAAGGATTAAAATATTAGGCGCGTCAATGCTGCTTTGCTGATAATAAAATGGTTCGTTGAGAATTAAAACAAATCGCCAAATGCTAACAAAGCCCGGTTTTGCAGCCCAACCTAGATTTTGCGAGAATCCCTCGCTTTGAGACGCCGCTTGCCAAACCACCCAAGCCCACGGCAAAAAACACAATCCGAGTAGGATAACCGAACAAAAAAAAGCGCCAAATCTCTTTCCGCGTTGAATCCTTATCAAAGCTGTTGAAAATCCCCGGCATAAATATACAAATATCGCTAATTCTGATAAAACGACCACCCACCCAAAATAATGCGTGTAGATCAGAATTAAATTTGTCAAAAATAACCAGATATAGTTATTTTTCGGAAACCCGGTCAATTCTTTGAAAGTGCTTGCATTAATCGGCAAATAATTGATAAATCTAACAAAAAGCCACAGCGAAACGAGCGAAAAGCAAAAAAGCGGGCTGTACATTCTGACTTCCTGCGAATAGCGAATTAAAGCGCCGTTTACTGCCAGAAAGACAAAAGCCGTAAGAGTTTCTAAGGTTGTTAATTTTAATTCACGGCAGAGCAGCAAAAACGGCGCAATTGCTAAAGCTGCGAAAACAACCGGAAAAAGTCGCAGCCAGAAAAGCGATTCGCCCCCCGCCAAAATCCAAATTTTGAGCAGCGCGTAGAACAGAGGCGGGTGAATTAAATCTGCAGCGACAAACGAAAACATGCTGCTCCAGCCGTGTTCCGCGGCATGAACGCTGAAAATTTCGTCAAACGTGAGACATGAATCAGACAGTCGCCAAAGTCGTGCGACAAGGTAAAACGCGGCAACAACCAATAAACCCAACTGCCAAAAGATTGACTTGTTTTTTTCGGAATGCATTTAACAAAAATTTAGCAGACTCGAATTTACAAAAAAAACCTGCCTTGTGCTAA
>JBDTZD010000055.1:0-3175 GCA_040005335.1 Pyrinomonadaceae bacterium
GTTCGGTATGAAACTTGCTAACAATCTCTTCAGATAGTTGCCTTACCCAACTATCTACTGCAAAATCTTTGTTTTACACCTTTGAAAACGTCAATTTTACGGTCTATTTAAACAACAAATGTCGTGATATTGACGCTTAATCAAAGACTTCTCACTTAAAACTATTATGCTCCACGAAAATCGCGAACAAACCTTAGATGCCCGCTCCAGCTTTATCATTAACCATGACAGCTACGAACAATTTGAATTACTTCTGCCTGAACCACTCTCCATCCTCGACAATCTGCCTGAAGAATCCAATCTTGAATTAGATGATTATTTCATGGAATTAGAGATTAATTTTGATGAGTAATAGATTCCTCATAATTTTAAATCCATTTCACTTGCGGATTTATATATTTTGCCGGAACATCTCACATTTCCGCTCGTATAGTTAACCGCAGCTTCATTTTAATACTCCAAGCCGCTTTCGCTAAGCGGCTTTTTTTTATTGCATCCATCCTCTTGCAATGTATCGGTGATACTGCGTTTTCTCTTATGATCGCACCAAAGTAACAAATCTTGTCAAAATCAATTTGCCAAGATTTGTTACTTTTTGTTGTAGAACAACTCTGTTCAAAACTCCTGATGTACATAGGATAAATTATATCTGTCATAAATGAGCGAACGGCGGTGTTACTTATGTACAAATAGGAAAATCATCGCTGCCGAAGGAGTTTTTTATGCAAAGCTATCAACCCAGATTAAATTCCAAAACACATCAGTCGCGTCAATGCGCCAAAATCATGCTGCTTATTGGTTTATTCGCTTTATCCACAATTTTTGCTGTTCCCGCCAGATTTTCGGGCGACAACAACGGCGTTGTGTTAGCACAGACTGCTTTGACGGGTGAATGGACGGCTAAGGTTTATGATGGCAAAACAGGCAATCGCGACGAGCAGGAGAAAGATCCGAAAGAGTGGAACGAGGCAAACAAGCAGGATTCAATACAAATCAATCTCACGCGTCGCTCGAATAAAGGCGAAAACAACTTCGGCTCGTCAATTCCGTATGCTGATTTTGAAGGTTTGACCCGCGACGTCGCCCTTGACACAAACCCGAACATTACTTTCCGTCTCAAGCGCGAAGCCGGAACAATTGATTTTCAAGGCTCATTCCAGGCAGGCAGAGGCGCGGGCGGTTTTACTTTCGCGCCGAATCAAAACTTTATCAACGCCATGCGCTCACGCGGTTTTGCAGAAATGACCGAAGAGCAAATGTTTGCCTCGACAACTCTGAACGTGACGACTAAAGCAGTTGACGATTTGCGCGGCGCCGGATTCAAATTAACGCTCGATGATGTTTTTAAAGCCGTGATTTTTAAAATCACTCCACAATTTATTGCCGAAATGAATTCAATCGGATTTAAGAATTTAGATATGGAAGATTTGGTGAAAGCTCGTATTTTCAAAATCACGCCGGAATTTTCCCGCGAAGTAGCGTCTCTCGGGTTTGGCAATCAACCAATGGAATCGCTTGTTAAAATGCGAATTTTCAAAATTACACCACAGTTTATTAGTGAAACCCGCGCCGCCGGTTTTGAAAATCTGGGGATTGAGGAGTTGGTTAAATTCAGGATTTTCAAAATTGATGCTGAATTTATTCAACGCGCTAGAGCTAACGGTTACACCGGCAACGATCCTGAAGAATTCGTCCGGTTGAAGATTCACGGAATGGGTAAATAAATTGTAGAAAAGAATTTTATTAAAAAAGGCGGCTTGCAAGCCGCCTTTTTTCTATTTAGCCGTTACTTGAATTTTACAAGCTGGCTGTTGTTTTTGCCTTTGATTTGCAGCATGAACCGCCATTGCAGCAAGCACCGCCCCCGCCCGCGCAGCAATCTTTTTTATCGGTTGCTGACGTTTGCGCGTTATTGCGATTTTGACTTGCGTCTTCGACCGGAACACCTGCTAAGTCGGCTTTTGCAGCTTGCTGTTTCTTCATTGGGCAAGCGTCTGCGCTGCTACCGCAGCAAGAACCGCCCATTTTACACGCGCCATCTTTGCAACAATCGGCATTTGAGCAGCATGATGCTGCCGCCGTTTGCGCAAGTGTTTTTGTAGTGAAACGACCGAAGGCGAAAATCGTCATCGCCAAACTGAGCGTGAGTGCCATTGCAATGGCAAGAACTCTAAAGTTTTTCATTTTGTTTTCCTTTCAGATTTAGAACTGTTTTCGGTTATGCCGACAAAGCGCTGAATGCGTTTGCCGACGTTATTTAAAACGACTTGAAAACAATTTTCTAAATCAGGAAAACGCAGTTGCGAAGGTAAGTGTCGCCGCGAGTTTGCGGAACAATTTTGTAATGTCTTTGAAGCGGAGCTTCGCGTCCTCGAAATGCGATGAAAACATTAACTTTAAGCGGTGCTATAGAGGCAAAAACCGGAGCGTCCGCCTGACGATTTTTTTGAGCCGCATTGGAGAAAAAACTGGCCAAAGCGCAGCACTCAAAACGCGGTGCGTTTTGGTTCTGCGGAATGAGCGACTGGGAATTTGCACCAGAATTTCCCTCAGAGCGTTGCTCCGCCGCTTGTTTGTGCATCGGGCAAGCGTTCGCTTGAACTGCTTCGCTCGCTTCCTGTGGCTTCTCCGCCAAAACAGTCATTTCCGACGGACAGCACGTAACTGCGCACATTACGCCGCTCATCCAAAAACACAGGAAAAGCGCGGTGAATTGCGAAACAGTTTTGTAGTGCAGTTTGGCGGAAAGTCTTTTCATCAGTTGTTACATTAAAGCAAAAAAGTTTGATTTGTCGAATAAATGGAGTAACTCTTTAAGGATTAACTGTTATTGCCGGGTCAGTAATTGGTTTTTTACTGAGGCTTTCGGCAAAAGCGTTCAGTTCAGAATCATCAGCATTCTTCCGCAATCGGTAGAGTTCGATTAAAACAGTTTTGATTTTTCCAACCGTGTCCGGGATTTTTACGCGGTTTTTACTAGCCAGCGTGTAAGCGTGAGCATACGCTTCCAAAGCGCGGTCAGCTAATATCTGCCATCTCTCCGCTAATTTATCTTTGACGGCTCGAGCGGTTTTTGGATTATCTTTGACGACGTTATATTCTGCGGCGGCTTGATTATATTGATCGAGATACCACTCACCTAAAATTGTGTAGGGAATGTGAGAAGGCGAAAATT
>JBDTZD010000148.1:0-3173 GCA_040005335.1 Pyrinomonadaceae bacterium
TAAACGTCTTCCGTTCCGTCCAAAACGGGGCGCATGTTTTTCCCGTCAACATCTGCGATGTAAAGCGTCAATTTGCCGTTTTCGCGCCAGGAGTTAAAAACAATTTTCTGTTTGTCCGGTGCGAACGACATTCCGAAAGCGACGCGGGCGTCAACGGTTAACGGCGTCGGATTAGCGCCGCTGGTTTCGACACGCCAAATTTCGCGTTTTCCCGTGGCGCTCGAACTGTACAGCAGGTTGTCGTCGGGCGTCCATTCCACATTGTCGAAAGCGCTTGATTCGGTTAAAACTGCGCGCGGCGCGAGCGAGTTGGCGCGCAAATCAAAATCCGCCGCGTAAAGTGTCGAAACAACATTTTTTTGTGTGGCGAAAATTGTCGGCGAATTTTTCGCTGTCGCCAAAAACTCATAGCTGCTCAAATCATTGGTGATTTGTCTGGCTTCACCGGTCCGGCGCGAAACGAGCCAGATTTGGTTGTTTGACGCATCTTTTTCACGCGCCGCCACAGTCAGATGTTCACCGTCCGACATCCAAGCGATGTGGCTGACGCCAGCCCATCTCTTTTCGGTGAGAAGCATTTCCGCGCCGGTGTGCGAGTCAAAACCTGCAACGGTCGCATCGTTTTTCACGCTGTCTTCGACGATGGCAGCAATTAATTTTCCGTCGGGCGACCACGCGACGGCGTTTGATTGATAATTATTAAAGCTTCTTTCCGCGTCCGGCAACCGCGCTAAAATTTGCAAGTTTGTGCCGTCCGCATCAGCCGTAATCAAATGCGTTTCTTTGAGCGAACTGCTATGCGATTGATTAAAAGCGATTTTCGAACCGTCAGGCGAAAAACTAACCGCAACGCCCGAATAAAATGGCAGTTCCTGCGCCGCGCCGCCAAGCAGCGGAATCCGAAAAACTACCGGATCAGCTTTGTTTGCCTCAAACGTCGCGCAGTAAACGTAATTTTGGTCTGGAGAAACGGTTAACCCGAGGTAATCTATCGACTTTGGCTCGATGATGCGGGTTTGACTGCCGGTTTCAATTTGCCGCAGCCAAAGGCTTTGTCCGTCCGCTTCTTTCTGCGCGAAAACAGCGTATTTACCGTCGGGCGAAAGGGCGACGGCAACGACTCTGCCGTTATTGGTTAAACGCGATAATTTTGTTTGATTTGAATTGTTCGTCTCGCTTTTTGAAAAGACAAAACGATGACTCAGCCACCAACCGAAAATTCCTAAAACGCACACAGCAAGCGCTCCAGTTGCCAGAAAAAAAGCCGTCCGGTTTTGCACCGTTTTTTGATTTACCGCTTTGAAAGCTGTTGTTTCGTTCGGATATTCAGATTGTTCTACGGTAATGCGCTCGACTTTATGGCTTTCGATAATTATCTCAACGTTTGGTTCGTCGTTTAATTCGCCGACAAAACTATATCCGCGTCCCGGAACTGTCACGAGGAAACGATTTTCACCCCGGCGCTCGCCAAGCGCTTTTCGGACAGCCGAGATGTGAACGGTTAAATTATTTTCTTCGACAAACTGTCCCGCCCAAACCTTTGCCAAAAGTTCATCTTTGCTCAAAACCTGCCCGTGATGATCCAGCAAAACGAAAAGCAGATCGAAGGCTTTTGAGTTGAGCGGAACCGCTTGACCTTTTTTCAAAAGCAGCCGTTTCGCCGCGTCCAGCTCGAATTCAGCGAATAAAAAAGTTTTTGGCGTCAAGGTTTCCATGATTTGTTTATTCCTTAACGCAACCATTTTTAAGCGTTTAGGAATATTTAGGAATTATTAGCCGCAAATTTAAGGACTGTTAGCGTTTACAATGAGCAGACTTGTAGTCAAGAAACAGAGAAAACATTGCCGCAGTTTAGCAGAGTTTTCTCTACTGCCAAAGACAAATGGAGATGAGAAAAAAGATTATGTGTTTCTTTCGTTTGTTACTTTTTGCCGTAATGCTGTCTGGGTTTGCCGGATGCTCTTTCGCGCCGCCCGTTGAAGATATTTCGGAAGTCGCACTAGGAGCTCATACCGGACTTTCAGGTTCTTCCTTTTTAATTTCGTTCCGCGGGGATGGGATCGCACGTTGCGAATGCGCCTTTTATCTTCTTAATCAAGACAATAAACCAAAAATCCCCAATCCCGAACCTCTTTGTGCAGAATTATATCGCTCTAATTCTTCGGCTTTCGTCAAAACCGAAAATAAGTTAGAAGGTAATTTTTCTGGAGTTATCACCAAAGAACAATTTGACCGACTGGCGCAGTTGATCAACAAAAACGGTTTTTTCTCAATGCAAGACAAATACATCGAGAAGGGAGTTCATGATGCGCCACCGACTTTTACAAAAGTAGTTTATGACGGAAAGACCAAAGAAGTTTCCGATAATCTTGGCAAAGGCGGTGAAAAATTGTCGGAAATCAAGAGGGCAATTAAGCAAACGGCAGAGGAAATAAAATGGGTCAGCGCGCAAAAGTAAAGAGAATTTATCTGATGGAGGTAATCAAAGCAAAAATTATGGCAATCATCAAAAAAACTTTCGTCGAGAATCCGTTGGATATCTTGAAGATTCTGATTCCCACACTGCTGCTGGTTTTGGTGGTAATCGCCGTCATAACGGTATTGATTACTGACGAACAGACCGTGATGAGAAACCGAACCGGTTCAGTGCAAATGGGCGTCGCAGGTTTTATTTTTATGCTCTTCGGCGCGGCGGCAGTTGTCTCCGGGATCCTGTTTTTAGTATTAAGTCTGATGAAAAAACGAACCGTAGTGTGCGATCCAGAAGGTTGTCAGATTGACGGCGTAAACTTTTGGGAAAATAAAGCAAAAACCGAAAATTTTCTCTGGACCGAAATTAAAGACACTAATCTGACGCTCGACCCGATGGGCGAAGCAGGAGAACAGTTGACCTTTAGGATTACGGCAAACGGCGTCCAAACACGGGTGTTGCCGCTAATGATTTTCAACCGTCGGGATTTCGACGATTTAATCGAAACGTTTAATCAATCAACCGCGCATCTGCCGCACGAATGGGTCAAATCAAAAGATAGAGGCAATCGCCAAATCATTGAAGAAGTTCAGAAATACTCCAAAGTTGCCCGCAGATAAAAATCAAGTGCGGTCGTGGACAATATCCGATTTTCGATTGACGAGGAGGTTTGTATGAAATATTTTTTGGCGGTGTTTTCGGT
>JBDTZD010000101.1:0-10648 GCA_040005335.1 Pyrinomonadaceae bacterium
GCTGCAGTGGTAATGTTGCTTAATTCTTTGATTTTAGATTTTACAAAATTCCCTCGAACCACTAAAGTTTAGCTTGAAACCTTAGCTCCATTATTCCCGTAAAAGCTTTCGAGTCATGATAGCAAAAACAATTGCCATTTTAGATTTGCATAAAGTCGCGGATAGAGAACTAATCGCATCGTCTCTCGCAGGACGCGAAGATGGATTTGAGGAACTCGTGCGCCGGTATCAGCGCCCGATAACGGCGTATGTTTATCGAATGACGAACGATTATGACGCGGCTCTGGATGTCACGCAGGAAATATTTATCAAAGTTTATAATTCGCTGTCGCGTTATAAAACCGAATATAAATTTTCGACCTGGCTTTACAAAATTGCGCGCAATGCGGCTATTGATTATCTCAGGCGTAACAATCGCGGCGATGTCAGTTTGGAAATCGAATCGGGCGACGATGAAACTTACGAACGCCAGCTTGAAAGCCATCATCCGACACCAGAACAGGAACGCGAGCGCAGCGAATGGCGCAATGAAATTCAGTCAGTTATCCAAAAATTGCCCGCAGCTTATCGCGAATTGATTTTGCTGCGGCACTCGCAGGACTTGAGTTACGACGAAATCGCGGAGATTACAAATCTGCCGCTCGGCACAGTCAAAAATCGTTTGTTTCGAGCCAGAGAAATCATGCGCGATTTATTGATTGATAGAGGAATTACCGGAGTGTAATGATTTTGGATTTTAGATTTTGGATGAGAAAGCAACAGCTATGATGCAGGATGCAAATTCACAAATTTGTTCGTACGCTGGAGAAATTGCCGCATATCTTGACGGCGAACTCCTGACGCCGGATGAAAATTCGTTTGAACAACATTTAATCGAATGCGCTGAATGCCTAGAGAAACTCAATATGCAAAAGCGTCTGTTATGCGCTCTTGATTTTGCTTTCGACAACGAAAAAAACTTTGACTTGCCGGTAAATTTTGCTAAATCGGTTGCCGTTCGCGCTGAATCCGACGTTTCCGGTTTGCGTTCGAGAGATGAACGCGGACGAGCTTTGTTAATCAGCAGTGGTTTGCTGTTGCTCGGCTTTCTGGTTGGAATCATTGGAAAAAAAAGCGGTTTCCTGTCTTTAGTGGCTGACAAATTTTCTAACCAAATTTTTGTGGTATTAAAAGTTTTAGGTGATTTCTGTTACGATTTCGGACTTGGTTTGAAAGTTATTTTGCGCGTGGTTGGGCGACAATTCATTGAATCGCCGCTGGCAGGTTTTTTGCTTTTGGTTTTGTTTGTTGTCTCATCTATTGTTTTGTCGCGCCGATTATTTAAATTTCATCGCGCTTAGCAATTGAGTTGATTATTCAAAATTAACAATGTGACCTCTGGCAGAAAAATTAAAAAACCCTCGTTTAGTTTCAACGTGATTTCGGCTGTTTCGCACCAAAATTTTTGCCCCGAGTCAATGTTTACCGCCGCGCGGTACGCTTTGTTGAGCGCAATAATTGTTTTAAGTGTTTTTATTATCGGCTGGGCGCAAGACAGCCAGCCAATAAATTCCTCTACAAATTTATCAACCGCCCAAGCTACACAAACAATTGAAGATGTTTACGATGGCGACGTTTTTGGCTTTAACAAAACGGTTGTCATCAAAGGCAGTGTTACCAAAGGTGTCTTGGCCTTTGGAGGCGATATTATTGTCGAAGGGCGGGTCGAAGGTGATGTCGCGACAATCGGCGGTTCTGTTTATCAACGTCCAAATTCGTTTATTGGCGGAGACGTAATTATTTTGGGCGGCGGTTACAATCACGGTAAAACCGCACCCGGTCGTAACCCCGATTCGCAAACCGTCATGTACGCCGGTTACGAAAACGAATTGCGTCAGGCAATGCAAAATCCTTCTTCGTTATTCGCTCCTTCTTTTTCCGCCGCTTTCCTTGTTCAGCGAATTATTGCCGTGCTGTTTTGGTTTATAGTTTCTCTGGTTTTGACAACCGTTTCGCCGGGAGCTGTCAGCCGCGCCATCAGCCGGTTACATCTGACGAGTTTACCCATCGCAATTATTGGATGTCTGGCAATGATTGTAATCACGCTCGGCAATATCGGCAGCCTGAAATTCTTGCCGGCGCCGCTCGGGATAATCATTTGGCTAATGCTGACTGTTTTGATGCTTTTAGCTTATATTTTTGGTTACGTTTGCATTCAAGCAGCTACCGGAAAATATTTGCAAAAACTGTTTTTCGGCGAAGGCAAACGCTCCGAATCAACTGCTCTTTTGCTCGGCGCTTGTTTTTGGACCGCTGTTTTATCCATCCCCTTCGTCTGGGCGGCAACGCTCGTCGGTCTGCTTGTTGTGAGCCTCGGATTGGTTTTAACCGCTCGCCCTACTATCGGTTGGAAACTCGAACGTTAGAGAGAATTGAAAATATCCCAGAACTCGTCTAAGAGATGGATTTGTCCGCTCACATTTACGTTATTGAGGGCAGAAGGTCCGCCGCTTGCCGCGTCTTCAACTTTCCCCCAAGTTAATGTAACTTTCTGTTTTTGAATGGTGTCTATTAAATTTGCTAACGCTTTTTGCTGACAAAACTTTACAAGGATATAACCCCTCCTCAGACAACTTTTTCTCTCTTGGAGGCGTAAAAACAAAGACTGAATTATTTTGGTTTCAAATCAGATTTAAACGGAAATTATTATGCGAAATTTACTTACCATTTTAGTCGTGGCGTGCGGGATTTTTGTTTCGAGCACCGCAGCGCAGCAGGCTCCAAAAAGCTTACCTGGCGAAGTAATCGCCATTGATACGACAAATAATCAATTAAAGCTCAAAACAAATTCCGGCGAAGCTACTGTCTCGCTTGATACAAAAACAGAATTCAAGCGGCTTTCGCCTGACAAATTAAGCGAGCCAAACTCGGCAACTCCTTCGAGCCTCTCTGAAATTTCTATCGGTGACAAAATAGTCGCCGTTGGCATTTTGTCAGACGACAAGAAAACAGTTACCCAAACGCGGCGAATTTTCCTTCTAACGAAAGCTGACATTGCCAAAAAGCAGGAAGCAGATGCGGCGCGCTGGACGGTGCGCGGGATCGCCGGAAAAGTGACGGTTTTAAATCCGGCTACCAATACGATTACCATTGCTACGCGCGGCGGTATGCAGCGCACAATCATTGTCACGGCGAACGACAAAACGGTTTTTCATCGCTACGCGCCCAATTCGGTCAAATTTAGCGACGCCAAGGTCAGCAATTTCACTGAACTCAAAGTCGGCGACCAGCTTCGCGCAGTTGGCGAAAAAAGCGCGGATAACACAGGATTAACGGCTGAAGAAATTCTTTTCGGCTCATTTCGCACTGTCGCCGGGAAAGTGACGGCTATTGATGCGGTCAAAGGCGAGATTATTGTCAAAGATTTGCAAACCGGCAAAGATGTCACCATTTCTGTCAATAGCGAAACTTTGCTGCGGCGTTTCCCGCCGGAAATGGCACAGCGGATGGCGCAAATGCAGGTGATGAGAGCCTCCGGCGGAATGGGCGGTGGACAAAACCCAGCGGGAGGAGTTACTGGAGAGAGAACGCCAAACGGCGCAGGACAGCCAACGCCACGTCCAAATGGGCAAGCTGGACAAATGATGCCGCCAAATGGCGTGCCTCCGGGCGCAGGCGGAATGGGTGGTGGGCAAGGCATGAGACGCGGCGATGTTGATTCAATGCTCGAGCAAATGCCGGCATTAGCTTTAACTGAATTAAAAATTGGTGATGCGGTCGCCGCTTCGAGCAGTGTTGGACAAACCCCAGAGCGGGTGACGGCGATCAAATTCGTCGCCGGAATCGAGCCTTTCTTAATCACGCCGCAGCCAAGCGGAATGCCGACGGGAAATCGCCCGCAATCTTCGCCTTCGATCAACATTCCAGGTTTGGACGGTATCGGCGCGCCATAACACAAAGGATAAAGGCGGAAGGACGAAGGACGAAAACGTCTTTGTCATACTCGCCTTTTTCTGTTTTTCTAGCTTTTATATTTATTCAAAATTTTATCATGAAACTTTTATCAGCATTTATTTTGACATTTTTAATTTCAGCCGCTGCTTTTGCGCAGACAACAGGCAGCTTGCGCGGGCAGGTCGTTGACCCGAACGGCGCGATCATTCCAAACGCGACGGTCATCCTAACAAACGGCAATGGAATTGAGAAAACGGTTGTTACTAACAATCAAGGCGAATATACGCTAACGGGCTTGCCCGCCGGAATTTACACCGTCAAAGCCAGCGCCGGAACGTTCGCGCCCTACGAAAACACAGAAGTCACGATTCAAGTCGGTAAACGCGCCGAGCTGATTATTACTTTGACAATCGAAGTGGAACAGCAAATCGTAACGGTCGGCGATAACTCCGGACGAGTCACGACTGATCCGGACAATAATGCCGATGCCACGGTTTTAAAAGGCAAAGACCTTGAATCTCTACCAGAAGATCCGGATGAACTGGCCGCCGCTTTGCAGGCTCTCGCCGGAGCATCGGCAGGTCCGAACGGCGGACAGCTTTATATTGACGGTTTCACCGGTGGACGAGTTCCACCGCGCGAATCAATTCGGGAAATCCGCATTAACCAAAATCCGTTTTCGGCTGAATATGACAGGCTGGGATTTGGGCGCATCGAAATTTTGACCAAACCGGGCGCGAGCAAACTGCGTGGACAAGCCTTTTTTAATTTTGGTGATGAAAGTTTAAATTCGCGTGCATCACTCGCGGCAAATCGCCCGTCAAGCCAGATTCGTAATTACGGCGGTAATCTGTCTGGCCCCATTAAGAAAAATAAAGCTTCGTTTTTCCTGGATTTTTCGCGCCGTGAGCTGGATGATAACGCTGTTATCAACGCTCGCATACTCGACACTAATTTTAATATCGTGCCGTTTCAACAAGCGATTTTAACGCCTTCGCGCCGTCTCTCGTTCAGCCCGCGCGTTGATTATGCGATTAACGATAAAAACACTTTGGTCGCTCGTTACAGTTTTGAGCGCGCCAATTTACAGAATCAAGGCTTGAGTGAAACGACTTTGCCGTCTCGTGCGGTAACGACAGAAAACACACAGCAAACTTTTCAACTTACCGAAACGGCTATTTTATCGCCCACTGTTATCAACGAAACGAGATTTCAATATATTCGACAGCGACGCGACACAACCGGTAACAATAGCACCCCATCAATTTTTGCCGCTCCCGATTTTGTTGGCGGCGGAGCGCAGATTGGCTTTAACTTTAATAACGAAGACCGTTTCGAATTACAAAACTACACTACCTGGTCGCGCGGCAAGCATTCTTTTAAAGCCGGTATTCGGCTTCGCTCTGTCAAAATTGATGACCGTTCGGAATCAAATTACGGCGGCAGTTTTCTTTTTACAAACACCCCCGCAATTCTTGATGCGAATGGAAATGTCATTCAGCCGGGAATTTCTGCGATTGAGAAATATCAACAAAAAGTTTTGGGCAGCACCGACCTGCGCTTTAATCCATCTCAATTCAGTATCACGACCGGAGACCCGCTCGCGAATATTTCTCAGACAGACATTGGTCTTTTCTTTACCGATGATTGGCGCGTCCGCCCGGATTTAACATTGAGTCTGGGTTTGCGCTACGAGAATCAAACGAATATCTCGAGTAAGTTTAATTTAGCGCCGCGCATCGGTTTTGCTTACTCGCCGGGCGCGGGCGGCGCGAAACCGCCAAAAACGGTTTTTCGCGGAGGTTTCGGTGTTTTCTACGAACGTTTCGGCGAAAGCTATACGCTCAATGCCGAAAGATTTAATGGTACAGATCAAATTCAATATCTGATTACTGATACTGGCGCGCCCGGTATTTCGCAGCAGCTTTTAAGCCAGTCCGTTTTTACGCTGAACGGCGTTTCTAATGTGCCGAACGGCGCGCAACTTACCAGCATTGCCGCACAGACGAGCAATGTTCGCCGCGTTTCAGACGATTTGCAAGCACCAACCACTTTTCAAGGCGCGTTTAGCGTCGAACGTCAGTTGCCGTATAAATTTACCTTGAGCGCTACTTATGTGACGAGCCGGACGATTAACGCTCTGCGCTCGCGCAATATCAACGCTCCAGTCTGTCCGGCGTTTCAGGCTTGCAATAGCTCTTTGCGTCCCGATTTAACGGTGGGGAGAATTGATTTATACGAATCTACCGGAACAATCAACCAAAATCAGCTGATCGTCGGCGTCAACACGCGAATTAATCCGAAGTTTTCTATCTTTAGCAATTACCGTTTGAGCTTTGCAAAAGGCGATACCGACGGGATCGGGACATACCCCGCTTACAGCTACGATTTCAGCGGCGAATACTCGCGGACGGCGTTTGACACGCGCCACAATTTTTTTCTCGGAGGCTCGCTGACCGCGCCTTTTAACATTCGAGTAAACCCATTTATCATTGCTACTTCCGGCAGACCGTTTAATATTACAAACGGCGTTGACACCAACGGCGACACGATTTACAACGAACGTCCAACGTATGCGGCTTTAGCCAGCCGTTGTGAGCAGCGCGGTTTGGCAGCTTCATTTTGCGATATTGGCGACATTGCAAATCCGGCGGCTACCATAATTCCTCGTAACTTCGGGCAAGGTCCTGCTTTCTTTAACGTTAATTTGAACGTCAACCGGACATTTGGCTTTGGTAAATCAAAAGCTGCGGCTGCGGCAGCCTCCTCCGGAGCAACTCCTGAAGCAAGAGGCGGCGGTCGAGGTGGCAACCGTGGTGGCGGGCAAAGTGGTGGTGGTGGCAGAGGCGGCGCTGGTGGTTTTGGCGGCGGCGCAGGCGGCGGTTTATTTGGCGGCGGAAATACTGATAAACCTTATAATTTGACGCTCGGCGTCCAGATGCAGAATTTGTTTAACCGGACAAATCTTTCGATTCCAGTTGGCACTCTTAGTTCGCCTCGTTTTGGCGAATCACTTTCAACCGTGCAAGGTTTCGGTTTTGGCGGTGGAGGCGGCAACATTGGCAACCGTCGAATTGAACTGCAATTGCGATTCAGTTTTTAGGTGATGAGTAAAAGATATTGCAATGAATTAATGGTGGTTAGTAATGAATATTATTACCGCCATTAATTTTTCGTTAAAAGTACGATCGAGTTTGCGAGAGATAAGATGACTTTGGGATTATATTTTAATACCTTTACTGGATTGATTTATTAAACTAAATCAATCAAAATCTTGATTAGCTTTCCCGCTGTATAAAATATGAAAAATTGCATTTTACTTTTCTGTTTCACGTTGCTTGGCGTCAGCAGCGCATTTGCGCAAACTGCTGATTCTAAAGACAAGAAATCAAACCAGCCGCAAAAAGTTGCAGCTCAAACGACGATTGCTAAAACTGTCTTAATTAAGCCGGATTCGACTCCGCTCGAACTCGTCAAAGCGGCTCTTCAGGCGCACGGAGGCGATAAATTCAAAACCATGAAAAGCCTCACTGAAATCGGTTCGGCGGACGTTTCCGCGCCTGGTTCGACGCAGAGCCTTTCAGTCGGTTTTAAACTCATTACGGCGGGCGAAAAATTTCGATTTGAAATAAACGCCCCGTTCGGCAATTTGCAGCAGGTTTACGACGGGCAAAATCTTTCTTCGACTTCTTCGTTTGGCAACGCGGCGGACATTCCGCCTCTCAGTAAACTGGGAATTAATTTGCTTAATAAAGCTGAAGAAAAAGGTTATACGGTTTCGGCCCTGCCTGACAAAAAGAAACGGCGCGGGTTTCGGATTGCGACGCCGGACGGCTATGCTACTGATTTCTATCTTGATGCAACGACGGGGTTGGTAATGAGTTATGAAGCAAAATTTACCGTCCGCGACCGAGAAGTTTCGACTGCTGTCGAACACGATAAATTCCGCGAAGTCGAAGGCGTTTTGATCCCGGAAAAATTTTCCCAACGGTTTGATATTGGCAGCAATACTTTTTACGCCAGCTTCAAAGCCAAAGAAATTCTTGTCAACACTATCATCGCGGACGACGTTTTCTTGGCTCCGCAATAAGAGCTGATGATTTTCGCCAAATAAAGGAAAAGGGAAGGCATTCGACCTTCCCTTATTCTTTTCCGCTCGTTATTCTGCGCCGATAATCATCAATTGTCTTCTGCGCGTTTAGCAATTCCTGTTCTGGAGTTCCTCGTTCAAGCTGCGGCGTTGTTTTTTCCGGTCGGCTTAAAAATTTGTAAGCTCCGTAGCCTGTCAGCGCAATAACTCCAAAAAGAACCAGATACCAAAACAAACCCATGACCAGCGTTACCGCAAAATAAAGCAGAATTGCGGTGAAAATGACTCCCAGCCCAATAAATATGAGTTTTAGCTTGTCCATAAATATAAACAGCACACCAATTTAAACGTGCATAATTTCCTGCTCTTTGGTTTTCGATAGTTCATCAATTTTACCGACATAAGTGTTTGTCAGCTTTTGCACTTCGTCCAAACCACCGCGCTCATCATCCTCGGAAATGGCTTTGTCTTTGAGCATTTTCTTGAGTTTTTCGTTAGCATCGCGGCGCACGTTGCGAATTGCTGTTCGGTGTTCTTCAGCAATGTCATGAATCTGTTTCGCCATTTGTTTGCGGCGTTCTTCGTTCAAAGCCGGAATCGGAACGCGCACGAGTTTGCCATCGTTTGAAGGGTTTAATCCTAGATCGGAGTTTCTAATAGCTTTTTCAATTGCGCCGAGCTGCGTAGCGTCCCAAGCCTGGACCGTCAACATTTGCGGTTCGGGAACGGCAATCGAAGCCATTTGACTAAGCGGCGTCGGTGTTCCGTAATAATCAACCGTGACGCTGTCCAAAATTCCGACCGTCGCTCGCCCGGTGCGAATATTCGCCATTTTCCGTTTAAAATCTTCGACCGCTGCTTCCATGCGGGGTTTTGTTTCCTTAATTACGTCGCTAACCATTTCTTTAGTGAATCGTGAATTGTGAATCATGAATAGAAAATACTAAAACACGATTCACGATTCACGATTTACGATTCACTGTTTCTTAAAAGTTTTTTGAGTTTTTCCAGTTCCGCCTTGAGTGCGGCATTTTCACTTGCTAATTCTTCAACTGTCGGCAAAAATTGATTTGTCTTTGGATCAAGCAGTCGCAAGGTTTCGCCAGTGTCAATCACATCTAAACCCAAAATTTCGCTGTGAACAAATCCATTTTCTACCGTGACTGATTCGAGTTTACCGTTTTTAAGTTTGTGAGCGAGAAACGCCGGAATTCGCTTTGGATACTCCGGATTAAAAATATAATATTCCTGAACGCCGAGTAGCTCGTAAAGCTCGCGTTTTTCGTTGCGGTCTTTAACCCAAGTTTTACGAGAAGCAATTTCAAAAATCACCGATGGGACAACCTCGTTCTCCTCCCAAACTTTGTATGTTCGGCGGTTGCCTTTCGGAGCGCCGAAGCAAACCATTACGTCGGGCGAAACCACTTCGTTGGGTGCGCCTTCGAGATAATAAAACATGATATTTCCGGTCACATAAACGTCGGCGCGATTAGCAAAAAAGTTTTCCAAGGCGGTTCGCAAATAAGTTATCAAATTGATATGAAAATCTGTTTCTGCCATTGGCTCACCGTCCGACTCGGGATAAAAAATTTCGGAATCTTTAAAAAAATACGGATGCTGCTCGTAAATTGACGTTTCAGAAACTTGCGAACTCATAGCTTTTATCCTCCGACGAGCGTCCCGATTTCGAGATTGCCGTTGACGACTTTTTGAATGTTACCCGTTTCTTTCATGTTAAAAACAATAATCGGCAAATTATTGTCCATGCAGAGCGAGATTGCCGAAGCATCCATGACTTTTAACTGTTGTTCGAGAACTTGCTGATAACTAATTTTTTCGTAGCGCGTAGCATCTGGATACAAAATCGGGTCAGCCGAATATATTCCGGCAACCTTGGTCGCTTTTAAGATAACTTCCGCCCCAATTTCAAGCGCCCGCAAAGCCGCCGCCGAATCAGTCGTAAAATATGGGTTACCGGTTCCAGCAGCAAAAATCACGACCCGCTTTTTTTCTAAATGACGGGTTGCTCGGCGACGAATAAACGGCTCGGCCAGCTGCGGAATATTAATGGCGGACAAAACGCGCGTCGTGACGCCGGATTTTTCGAGAGCGTCTTGCAGCACAACGGCATTCATCACCGTCGCCAGCATTCCGATGTAATCCGCGCTGCCTCTGTCCATGCCTTCAGCCGATTTTGACACGCCGCGAAAAATATTGCCGCCGCCGACAACGATGGCTATTTCAACTACTTGTGCATGAATAGCCTTAATTTCTTCGGCGACTGATCGCGCTTTGTTTGTGTCAATTCCGTATTTTTGCTCGCCCATCAAAGCTTCGCCTGACAGTTTTAGCAAAATGCGGTGATAAGCCGGCTTTGAGGCTGCTGTTCCAAATGCTTCCATAATTCTTGTCCTTTGTTTAAAGCAAAAGGATAAAGTGCTAACGACAAATTATTGGTTGCCGGCGGTTAATGAAGCTACTTCGGCAGCGAAATCATCAGATTTTTTTTCTAAACCTTCGCCCATTTTGTAGCGTGTGAAACGACGGATCGTAATATTTTCTTTGATCGAAGCGATTTTTTCCGTTACAAGTTCGGAAATAGTTTTAGCCGGATCTTTGACAAAC
>JBDTZD010000171.1:0-10644 GCA_040005335.1 Pyrinomonadaceae bacterium
ATTCAAAATGGCGATGTTGTCGAAATATTAACCAGCCCGAATGCAAAACCGAGTCGGGATTGGCTTAATTTTGTTGTCACGTCAAAAGCAAAAGGTCGAATCAGACATTTTATTGCGGAACAGCAGCGCGTCGAATCTGTCGAGCAAGGGCGTAAAATGCTCGAAAAAGAAGGATCTCGGTTTCAAATTGCTGCCAAAAAGCTTTTTGACGAAAACGGTGAACTTAAACGCATTGCCAACGATTATGGTTTGAGCCGTGCCGAAGATTTATTAGCTTCGGTCGGTTACGGCAAAATTGTTCCGCGCAATGTCATCGCCAAATATCTGGGACCTGAAAAATTTGCTGCCCTCGATCCGGAAAAACAACAGCAATCGGTCTTGCGCAATGGCGTCAAAGCGGTCAAAAAACTAATTGGTTTTAGCGATGACGCGATTATTGTTCGCGGAGTTGACGATTTATTAATTAACCGCGCCCGTTGCTGCAATCCGCTTAGAGGAGAGCCGATTATCGGCTATATTTCACTTGGCAAAGGCATTGTGGTTCACTCAAAACGCTGTAAAAACGTACAAGCCTTAATGGTCAATAAAGAGCGGATTGTCGAAGTCGAATGGGCGAGTAACGAAGGCGAAAATCGAGCTTACGCGGTAAAACTTCTAGCGACGACCGAAAACCGGACGGGCATGATTGCCGGGATTACGGGAGCAATTGCCGACATTAAAACTGGTATTCGTGATGCTCGCGCAGTTGTTTCATCAGATGATCGAGGACATATTGAAATAACGGTTGAGGTTTTTGATGTCAAACATCTTGATAAAGTTATCAGCGCCGTCAAAGCAGTGCAGGGCGTAATTGATGTCGAGCGACTTAACGCAGTTTAGAAAAATCTTCCATGAAGTCGAAAATATCATCCGTCTTTGCGACAACCGCTTTTATTTGCTACAATTTTCGCTTTGCTTGAAGAGCAAATTCATGCTTAAAGTGAGAAACTTTTGTGAACGATATTTTTAAAACCGAAAACAAAGCTGGTTTAACCGTTGGCTCGGCTGTTTTAAACGAACGCGGTGCGCAAGAAATTATTGAAACCACCAATGCGCCAAGTGCTATCGGTCCTTATTCGCAAGCTGTTCGTGCGGGAAATATGATTTTCGTTTCGGGGCAGATTCCGATAAATCCGGCAACCGGAGAATTTGTTTCTGAAAACGTTGCCGAACAAACTGAGCAGGTGCTGAAAAACTTGAGTGCCGTCCTTGATGCGGCAGGTAGCAATTTGAAATCAGTGGTTAAAACAACGGTTTTCCTCGCTGATATGAGTGATTTCGCGGCGATGAACGAAGTTTATGCTCGTCATTTCACCGAAAACTTTCCGGCTCGGGCGACGGTTCAGGCCGCGCGCCTGCCGAAAGACGCTCGCGTTGAAATTGACTGCATTGCGCTAGTCAGCAATTGGCGTGTCGGTGAATAAAAATACTCACGCGTCTTTTGAAATTTTAAGGTTCGCCGCATCTAATAAAAATATATTTAATAATCATCAGTTTTCTAAAGATTATTCTCGAAAAACAAATGCAGAAATTATCAATGAAATTCATTTTGTCTATTGCTTTAATTCTAACTGCGGCAGTTTACTTTGTTGCTTGCGATTCGTCTAAAACTGCGACAACTACTGCTGCAACTGATGTTGCTGCGACGGTCAACGGCAAGCCTATCAAAAACGAAGAAGTCGAAAAAATCATCAAACAGCAGCTTCAAGGGCAGGAAACCAAATTATCTCCGCTTGAACTGGCGCAAGCGCGACTTCAAGCGCTCGACAACTTGATTCAGCAGGAAGTGATGTATCAGAAAGCCGACAAAGAAAAAACTTTGCCGACCGATGAAGAAGTTACGCAAGCCATTAACGAGGAAAAACAGCGTAGCGGAATGACCTCCGACGATTACAATAAGAAACTGCAGGAAATAGGCGAGACTGATGCCAGTCTGCGCGAGAAATTCAAAAAACAGCTTGCTTTTAAAAAACTCGTTGACAAACTTTCAAGTACGATTGAGCCGCCAAAAGATAAGGAAGTCGAAGATTTTTTCAAGGGCAATCCCAGTTATTTTGTCAAAAAACGCGGAGCAACTTTCAAAGCCATTGTGCTTGACCCAAGTGATGGCGGCAACAACGATACGACAAAAAGCCCGCAGGAAGTACAACTGAAAATCAGTGAAATCAACAACAAACTAAAGCAGGGCGCAACTTTTGAAGCTCTCGCCGCCGAATACAGCGAAGAGCCAAATACAAAATTGAGAAGCGGCGATTGGCGCGATATGAGCGAAGCGGAAATGAAGCAGCTTCTCGGTGATTCATTTGCCGCCTACGTCATGGATAAAGCTCCAATCGGCAGTATTATTCCGCAACCGATTCCGCTCGAAGGCAGAACATTGTTGCTAAAAATTGCTGCAAAGCAGGAAAAAGACGAGAATTTGACGCTTGAAAGCCCGGATGTCAAAACCGGAATCACGACTTCATTAACCAATCAACGCAAGCAGCTTTTGACGGCAGCTTATCAAGCCAAGGCGTTGGACGAAGCCCGGATCGAAAATAATTTGGCGAAACGAGTTATTGATAATCCAAACGAATTAAGCGGCGCCCGCCCGGCCGATGCCAATGCGATGGCTTCGCCAGCCGCTTCACCTGTTTCAAGCCCGGTAGCTGCCGTTTCACCTGCTGTGTCAGTAAGCCCAGCTAAGAAATAATTGCTGACGGTGAATTGTTAATGATTAATGGAAAGTGGTGAGATATGCTCATTGCTTTCCATTTTTACATTCAGCATTCACCATTTAGTCTTGGTTATTAACTATGTTGTTTCGTCTTTCCGAAGTTTATAAGTCATATGGCACGCAAGAAGTTCTGCGCGGACTGTCGCTGCAAATTAATCCGAACGAAAAAGTAGGGCTGGTTGGCAGAAACGGCGCGGGCAAATCAACCGTTTTCCGTCTGATTGGCGGTGAGGAATCGCCTGACACGGGCGATGTCGTTAAAGCACGTGAAGCAAAGCTTGGATTTTTAGCGCAGCACATCGAATTTGACAGCGATTTAACCGTTCACGAAGCCGCCCTCTCAGCGTTTGAGCGGCTGCAAAAAATTGAAACCGAAATGCGACATTTAGAAGAAAAAATGGCGCACGGCGGTGAGGATTTAAATGAAACGCTTGAAAAATACGCTGAGCTCCAACATGAGTTTGAAATGGAAGGAGGTTTTGAATACGCCGCCAAAGCTGAGAGTATTTTGCAGGGGCTCGGGTTTGATCAAGAGATGTGGCATCAGCAGACCGATCAACTTTCAGGCGGGCAGAAAAATCGGCTCGGAATGGCTCGCTTGCTGTTATCGCAGCCAGATGTTTTGTTATTGGACGAACCGACAAATCATTTGGATGTACATGCCGTCGAATGGCTCGAAGAATTTTTGCAGACTTATGACGCAGCTTACGTTGTCATCAGCCATGATCGTTATTTCCTGGATCGCGTTTGCAATCGGATCGTCGAAATCGAAAATGGTAAAGCGGTTGGTTACACCGGGAACTATTCAGCTTTTCTCATCGAACGCGAAGAGAGACGCGAAATCCAACGTCGGGCTTTTGAAAATCAACAACAGCTCATTGCTAAAACCGAAGAATTTATTCGCAAAAATCTAGCCGGGCAAAAAACCAAACAGGCTAAATCCCGCCGCACTTTGCTTGCCCGGATGGAACGGGTGGACGGCGTAGTTGCTGATAGAGCACAGGGGAATTTTAATCTCAAAAATGTCGAACGCGCCGGAAATAACGTTTTGATGACCGAAGATTTGAGCGTTGGATTTGAAGATAAAACTCTGGCCGCAAAAGTTAATTTTACGCTTCACAGAGGCGAATGTTTGGGAATTATCGGTGCTAACGGAACCGGCAAAACCACATTTTTGAAAACGATTTTGGGTAAGATTAGTCCATTGGCAGGCGAGGTTCGTTGGGGCAGCAAAGTCGAAGTCGGTTACTACGCCCAGCAATTGGACGATTTAGATGATCGCAACGAAATCATTATGGAACTGCGCCGCGTCGCGCCAATGTCAGCGACGACTGGAGAATTAAGAGGTTTCCTCGCCCGCTTTTTGTTTCATGGCGACGATGTTTATAAAAAAGTGCAGGATTTGTCAGGCGGCGAAAAGGGCAGGCTGGCGCTCGCCAAATTGATTTATTCGCAAGTCAACGTTTTGGTATTGGACGAACCGACCAACCACCTCGACATTCCTTCGCGCGAAGCTCTCGAAGAAGCGCTGGAAGCGTTTCCCGGCACAATTCTCACCATCAGTCACGACCGCTATTTCCTTGACCGCGTAGCAACGCAAATTCTGATGTTTGACGGAAAAGGTAAAACCGAGCATTTTAGCGGCAATTACAGCGAATTTCACGACTGGCTGGTAGAAGTCCAAAGTCCAAAGTCCAAAGTCCAAAGTTTGCCGCCTGAAAAGCCGAAAGCAACAGATCAATCTAAAAAATCCGAAGTTCAAAATCAGAAAGCTAAGATTCGTCATCGGGCTACCGAAATTATCGAAAAAGAAATTGCTTCCCACGAGCAAAAGCTAAAGGATCTAACCGCGCAAATGAGCGAGCCGGAGATTGCCGCCAATCCAAAAGAATTCGATAAAATCAGCCGAAACTTTCAGCAAACCGAAGCCAATTTACAAAGGCTTTATGACGAATGGGAAAGCGCCGCAGCTGGAACAACGACGTAACTTTTCGAGTTGCTTATGACGCAGTTAAAAGATAATCAATCTCTCAAAGAAATGATGGATTTGGCTGGGCGTGACCGCGCTCATCTCTGGCATCCGTACACGCAGGAAAAAACCGCGCCCGTGCCGATTCCGGTTGTGCGCGGCAAGGGCGTCTGGCTCGAACTTGTGGACGGGCGGAAAATATTAGACGGTATTTCATCCTGGTGGGTTAACATTCATGGTCACAGCCACGATTATTTAAATGAAGCGCTCGCGAAACAGGCGAGGGAACTCGAACACGTTATATTTGCGGGATTTACTCATCGCCCCGCCATCGAACTCGCGGAAAAATTAGTTGAAATTTTGCCCATCGGACTGACGCGAGTATTTTACTCGGATAATGGCTCGACCGCTGTCGAAGTCGCGCTTAAAATGGCTTATCAATTCTGGCTCAATTGTGGGCAGGAGCGAACAACATTTATCGCTTTAAAAGGCGCTTACCACGGTGACACTTTCGGCGCGATGGCGGCAAGCGATGATTCATCGTTTACTGCTCCGTTCAAAAATTTGCTGTTCAAGGTTCTTCGAGCCGCTTCGCCTAACACAAAGAATTTTATTGAAAGTTTAGAAAAAATCTTAGCTGAAAATTCCCAAGACATTGCCGCCGTGATTATCGAACCAATGCTGCAAGGCGCGGGCGGAATGATTGTTTGGCAGGCGGAAGATCTGCGGCGCGTGCGCGAGCTTTGTGACGAACACAATGTTTTGCTGATTGCCGACGAAGTTTTGACTGGTTTTGGACGCACTGGAAAAATGTTTGCCTGTGAATACGCGCAGATTACGCCAGATATAATTTGTTTATCAAAGGCTCTGACCGCCGGATATTTGCCGCTCGGCGCGACCGTGGCAAAAGAAAAGATTTATCAAGCCTTCCTGAGCGACGACCGCCAAAAGACGTTTTTTCACGGACACTCTTTTACGGCAAACCCGCTCGCCTGCGCGGTGGCGCGAGCAAGTTTGGAATTGTTTGAGCGCGAAAACAGTTTGGAAAAGGTCAGGGTAATAAATCGCAAATTTCATGAGCGTTTGCCGCGATTATTAAATTTGGAAATTGTCAGCGACGTGCGAATCATTGGCGCGGTTGGCATCATCGAATTAAATGAGAGCGGTGGCTATCTTGCAAACATCGGGCAACGGTTATTCCAAGAATTTCTTGCGCGAAATATCTTGCTCCGTCCGCTCGGAAACGTGCTTTATTTTATGCCACCATACGTCATCAGCGAAAATGAAATTGATTGGGTTTTAGATGAAATCGAAAAAGTGCTACAACAATTGTGAAGCGAGGTTTTTATGAATGTCACTGAAATGCAAGAAACGCGAATTTTCAACGCCGCTCAGATTTTACCCCAACGTCTGACGTGGGAAGAATACTTGCGTTTCGGCGAAGAAAACACTTTGGCGGAATGGATTGACGGGAGAGTTATTATGCTATTTTCCGGCTCGACAAGGCATCAAGAAATCGTCGGTTTTTTGCAAACAGTAGTCGGACTTTTCAGCGAAACTCACGACTTAGGACGAGTTTTTATCGCGCCATATGCGATGAAGCTCAATCCACAAAGACGAGGGCGTGAGCCCGACGTTTTATTTGTCAGTAGAGAGCGTGAGCATTTAATTGAGCGAACTTTTTTAAATGGCGCGGCTGATTTAGTCGTTGAAATCGTTTCGCCTGAATCAGTTGAACGCGACAGCGTACAAAAATTTGTTGAATACGAAACTGCCGGAGTTCGGGAATACTGGCTGATTGATTATACTAATCAAACCGCTACGTTTTACCAACTCAATAACGAAGGTCATTATCAAGCCGCCCAAGTTACCGACGGTATTTTTCGCTCAACTGTTTTGCCCGGCTTTTTTATCCGCGAAAGTTGGTTTTGGCAAGAACGTTTGTCGACGCTGGATGCCTTGCATGAGTTAAATATTCTTTAAGTCATAATGTCCATTCGTTTGCGCGAGGTATTTCCGTAGAAACTTTCCAGTATGCGAACGTTCGTTGACTGCAATTTCTTCGGGCGTTCCAGTTGCGACGATTTCGCCGCCGCCCGTGCCGCCTTCGGGTCCCAAATCAATTACATAATCCGCCGTTTTAATCACGTCCAAGTTATGTTCGATGATGAGCAGACTTCCGCCTGCGTCAATCAACGCGCGAAATGCGGTCAACAATTTGTTGATATCGTCAAAGTGTAAACCGGTGGTTGGTTCGTCAAAAATGAAAAGCGTTTTCGCGCCTGTCTTTTTCGTCAAATGCGCCGCAAGTTTGACGCGCTGCGCTTCGCCGCCGCTCAAAGTGGTCGCCGATTGTCCAAGGCGCAAATAACCCAATCCGACTTCATCCAGCACTTTTAATTTGTTGGCGATGCGTGGCGTTTCTTTGAAAAACGTGAGCGCTTCGCGCACCGTTAAATTTAGAACGTCATGGATATTTTTGCCTTTGTAACGCACGTCCAAAACGCTCGGCTTAAAACGTGTTCCTTTGCATTCTTCGCAGAGCAATTCGACATCCGCCAAAAACTGCATTTCGACTGTCACCGTGCCGTCGCCCTGACAAACTTCACAACGACCGCCCGGAACGTTGAACGAGAAATGCGAGGCGTCAAATCCTTTGGCGTGTGCCGCGTTTGTTCCTGCGAAAATTTCGCGAATGACGTCGTAGGCTTTTAAATACGTCACCGGATTTGAGCGCGGCGTTCTGCCGATAGGCGATTGATCGGTTAAAATTACGTCGTCAATAAATTCGCCGCCGCTTAAGCTTTTGAACAATCCGACGTGTCCCTGCCAATCACCATTCTGTTTTTTTAGCCCGGCGTAAACTATATCGTGAATCAAAGTAGATTTACCCGAACCCGAAACGCCCGTGACGCACGTCATCATTTCGAGCGGAATTTCAACATCCACATTTTTCAAATTATGTTCACGCGCCCCTGTAATTTTTAGTTTTTTACCCGAAACTTCGCGTCGCGTTCTTGGAACTTTAATTTCTGCTTCGCCGCGCAAGTATTTGGCAGTGAGCGAATTACGGCTTTGCAGGAGAGAAGCAAAATCACCTTCAAAGGTGATGTTGCCGCCAAGCTCTCCGGCGTGAACGCCAATGTCGAGAAGATGATCTGCCGCCGTCATGATTTGCTCGTCGTGTTCGACAACGAGAATCGTATTGCCAATGTCGCGCAAATTGTGCAGGATGCGAATCAAGCGCGTGTTGTCGCGCGGATGCAAACCGATTGAAGGTTCGTCTAAAACGTACAACGCGCCGACCAGAGACGAGCCCAAATTGGTAGCGAGCTGAATTCGCTGCGCTTCGCCACCCGAAAGCGTCGCCGCTAGCCGGTCTAGCGTTAAATAGTCAAGCCCGACATCGAGCATGAATTTCAAACGGCTTTGCACTTCGTGCAAGAGACGTTCGGCAATTGTAGTTTGTTCAGGAGCAAGTTTAAGATTCTCAAAAAACACAGCCGCGTCTTTGATCGAAAATGCCACCGTTTCAGGCAAAGATTTTCCCGCGATTTTGACATCACGCGCCTCTTGCCGGAGCCTTCCGCCGTTGCATTCCGGGCATTTAGTGTAGCCGCGATATTTAGCTAAAAATACGCGAACATGCAGTTTATACTTTTTTGTTTCGAGGAATTTGAAAAAGCCTTTGATGCCGCGCCAACGCCCTTTGCCTTCCATTATTGCTTTACGTTGTTCGTCGGATAGTTCGATAAACGGCGTCTCAAGCGAGATGTTTTCTGCGCGACAGAACTTCTTTAATTCGTCCAAAGCCCATTCTGCCTGTGGTTTAGTAAATGGAACGATTGCGCCATCCGCTAAGGTAAGCATTGGGTTCGGAATTACTAAATCCAAATCCAAGCCGGTCGTGTTGCCAAATCCTTGACAGACAGGACACGCGCCAAATGGCGAGTTAAAGGAAAAAAGACGCGGTTCCGGTTCTTCGTAGGGCGTTCCGTCGTATTCACAAATAAATTTGTTCGAGAACTTAAGTTTCTGCCCGTCAACGGTTTCGACAATCGCGTTGCCATCGCCGTTTTGAAAGGTAACCTCAAGTGAATCAACCAGCCGCTGTTTGATGTCGCCGCGCATCATTAGACGGTCAACCAAAACAAAAACATTTTCAAAATTTTCCAGCTTAAAATCGTCCGGTGTGCTGAGTTCAATAATCTCGCCGTCGTGGAAAAGTCTGGAAAACCCTTCTTGGAGAAGTTCAATCAAAACTGCTTCTACTTGAATTCTGTCTTTGGTTTCTTGATTTTTAACCGGAAAAAGAACGTAGAAGCGCGTTCCTTCCGTCAAATTTTCGAGCGTTTCATTGGCAGCGGATTCGGGCGAATCTTTTTTGACTTCGCGACCACAGACGTGGCAAATAACTGTCCCGACGCGAGCAAACAGGAGCCTTAAATAATCATAAATCTCGGTTTGTGTGGCAACCGTTGAACGCGGATTGCGAGTTTGGTTGCGCTGCCGAATCGCAATTGCCGGAGCGATGCCGATGATTTCGTCAACGTCCGGTTTGTCCATGCGTTCCAAAAATTGGCGAGCGTAAGCCGAGAGCGATTCAACGTAGCGGCGTTGTCCTTCGGCATAAATGGTGTCAAACGCGAGCGAAGATTTGCCCGAACCGGAAACGCCTGTCACTACTGTCATTTGATTGACCGGCAAATTAAACGAAATATTTTTGAGATTATGAGTTCGCGCCCCGCGAACTTCGATGTTTTCCAAACTCATTGTTGTGTGTCTTACTGCTAAAAATTTGGTCTATCGGCGAAACTTTTATTTTAACTCAAAACACGCTTGGAAATAAAAAGCGGAGGAGCTGATATTATAGAATGTAGAAACATGTTTGAAAGGAAATAAATATGAAAACCGCTTTATCTTTATTTTTAGTCGCTTTTATTGGAACGCTCGCTTTAATTTTAATAAACTGTGCTTCGACAAATCAGATTGCCGCATCCATGGAAACTCCAACGGCAGCCGCTACCAATATCGAAAATATGGGAGATACAAAACCAACCAACGATGGCAAACGAACGCCCGTTATCGTTGAATTATTTACTTCAGAAGGTTGTTCGAGCTGTCCGCCAGCCGATGCAAACTTATCTATGCTTGTCAAAGAGCAACCGGTCGCCGGAGCGGAAATTATCGGTTTGAGCGAACACGTTGATTATTGGAATCGTCTCGGCTGGGCTGATCCGTTTTCATCAGGACAATTTAGCGGACGTCAAGGCGAATACTCGCAATATTTCAAACGCGACGACGTTTACACTCCGCAAATAATTGTCAATGGGCAGCGCGAAGTAGGTGGCGGCGATATGCGCGGCGCTCTTAAACAAATTGCAGAGGCCGCCAAAGAGCCGCAAGGCAACATCAGTATTGAAATCGCCAAAGAAACGGGAAACGTCCTTTCGCTGCAAGTCAAAGCGGCAAATCTGCCGAAAATTACGAGCAATGATTCAGCCATCGTTTTGCTTGCGATCACGGAAAACAATTTGACTTCAAATGTTGCGCGCGGCGAAAATGGCGGGCGCCGGTTAAGGCATACCGCTGTTACGCGTTACTTGCAAAATATCGGCAGTGCAATAAATGGAGACAAACCCTTGTCGGCTGACGTGACGCTCGATAAGGATTGGAAACGCGAAAATTTGAATGTTGTAGCTTTCGTTCAGGAAATCGGTAGCCGCAAAATTCTCGGCGCTGGCAAAATAGATTTGAAAAAATAGGTTTCGCTCTAGGAGCGCAAAGCACGTAAAGGGAAACAAAATTAATTTGTTTTGAGATTTAAACTTGTCTTTTAACTTTGCGTGCTTTGCGCAAAATTTCTACCACTCGCCGTTTGGCAGTTCGTCAATCGAAACAAGCGAACCAAATGAATTTA
>JBDTZD010000368.1:0-3143 GCA_040005335.1 Pyrinomonadaceae bacterium
GTAGTTTGTCACGGCGCGGAAGCCGAAGGAAAAGATATTGGCGGGCGCATCACGCCTTCGATGCGGGACGGAGACGTGCTGACTAAATCGGACGAATATCTTTATAGCCAAATTCAAAACGGCGGAAACGGGATGCCGCCCTTTAAATATCAACTCACTGACAGAGAGATAAAGAATATGGTTGCATTTATTCGTGATATGCAAAAAAAAGAGCCGTAAAATCTTTTCAACTTTTCTACACTTTCACTTGTCAAATGAATTGCTAACCGAAATGTTAAAAATTTATAGATGGGGCAATTCATGTTAAAGCAAATTGGGTTTTTCTTTATCGCCATAGTTTTGTTTGTCGGCGCTCCAAATGTTTTGGCGATTGGCGCCAAAATTCGTTCAATCAGTCCGAATCAGGTGCAAGCCGGAGCAACGGCTTTTCCAATTGTTTTAACGGGCAGCAATTTTCCTAAAAACTCCAAAGTTCAGGTCAACGGCGTAAATTTAGAAACTGTTGCGCTCGCCTGGAATAAACTAAAAGCGACAGTGCCCGCCAATATTGTCGCCAATTCCGCAACGCTCGAAGTTAAAATTGTTTGGAAAAACCGTTTTTCAAATCCCGTCAACTTAACCGTCTCAAATTCTTCCGTCGGTAATTACAACTGGGCAGTGCTCGCGGCAAAGCTGCAAACTTTTGTTCCCGGCACGGTTAATGGCTTGACGATAATGATTTCGCGCCACGGCAACGTTAT
The DNA here is from genome assembly GCA_040005335.1 of Pyrinomonadaceae bacterium. Taxonomy (GTDB): domain Bacteria; phylum Acidobacteriota; class Blastocatellia; order Pyrinomonadales; family Pyrinomonadaceae; genus JBBQUS01. Next base: position 741 of record JBDTZD010000368.1, read on the forward strand.
TTACTCGCAAGCTTTCGGCAATCAAACTATCAATTCAACTTTGCCGATTGCATCTTCAACCAAAATGCCTTCAATGCTGGCGATTATGACGCTGGTTGATGAAGGGCGTTTAGATTTAGACCAGCCAATTTCAACTTATCTGACCGGTTACGCTATGGTTCCCGCTGACAAAGCCAACATTACGATGCGAATGCTGATGAATCATATTTCCGGTATTTCGCAAGGCGATTGTCTCAACCAGCAAACGACAACTTTGCGAGCCTGCACGCAGGAAATTCTCAACACGCCGCTTGATTTTACGCCCGGCACACAATTTTCCTATGGCGGTGCAAGTATGCAAGTGGCGGGCGGCGTGGTCGAGGCTATCACGGGAGAGAGCTGGAATTCATATTTTGCTAGAAAAATCGGAACGCCGCTCGGCTTAACCAAATTTACATACGGCAACACACAGAATCCGCGCATCGCGGGCGGCGCTTCGTCCGATGTCGGTGATTACACGCGAATTTTGAAGACTTTTTTGGCGGGCGGCGTGTACGCTAACACCCGAATTTTGTCGCTCGATAGATATTACGAAATGCAAATTGATCAAAAACGCGATTTGCCGGTGGTTAATTCGCCGGGCGGAAATACTCTGACCGGCTACAGTTACGGCTGGTGGCACAGCAATCCAGTTTACTTACAAAATCAACCGCCTCCGCAAACGCCGGGTTTGGAATTAAGCGATCAGGGAGCGTTTGGCTGCACTCCGTGGATTGACCTCGAATACAATTACACCGCGATTGTTCTGATTCAAGATCGCACTGCGACGGGAACCACAATCTGGAACCAGATTCGTCCGCTCATCATCGAGCAAATGCAAAACAATCCCTAGCAAATGCAAAAATAATCTCAATTTTTGGCGCGCAGTATTGACCATTATTTCGTTATGACAAAAAGAGCTATTTCTGCAATTTATCTCGCAGCGGCGATTCTGACACTTACCTTTGGCGTCTGCGCCCAATCTCAATCGTCTGAGGAAGTTATCAAAATTGAGACAACATTAGTTACTATCCCGGTCATCGTCAGCGACCGGCAAGGACGCTACATCGCCGGGTTAGAGGCGAAAGATTTTACCCTTTTTCAAGACGGAATTGCACAAAGCATTGACTTTTTTGCCGCCACCGAAGAACCGCTCAACGTCGCCATCTTAATTGATACCAGCCGCAGCACTGCCGAAGTTTTACCAGACATTAAAAATGCGGCGACGGGTTTTGTCGAGCGAATGCAGCCGCAAGACAAAGCCATGATTGTCAGCTTTGATTACGCGCCGCACATTTTGAGTTCCCTCACTGCAAATCAAAAAGATTTGAAACGAGCGATTGAGCGTGCGGAAATCGGCGAGCAATTCGGCACGACTTTGCGCGATGCAGTAAACGAAGTTGTCGAAAAATCCTTTGCTGGAATCAAAGGGCGCAAAGCAATTATTTTGCTCACCGACGGCAAGGATTTCGGTAGCGATGTCTCGACCGAAGATTTAATCTACTCGGTTGAAGAATCCGATACGTTGATCTATTCAATTTTTTACCAGACGGGACCCGCCGCTTTCAGTGCGGGAAATCGCGGCGGCATTTTTCGGCGGCGCGAACGGGGCGGTATTTTCGGCGGCAGATTGCCTCCTGACGACGATAATCGTTTTCCAATTCCGCCACAACGAAGCGGCAGACGTAGGGGGCAGTCGAACGAAGCGGCGACAGAGTTTCTGCAAAAAATGGCTGATGCGACCGCCGGGCGTTTTTATCGCAGCGAAGTCGCCGATTTAACAAACACATTCGGTTTGATTATTGACGAATTGCGCTACCAGTATCGGCTCGGATTTTATCCGCCAAACGCTCAAAAAGACGCGGCGTTACACCCGCTCAAAGTGCGAGTTTCACGCGCTGATGCGATAGTTAGAGCGAGGCAAAACTATCGAGCCAGCAGCAAATAATATTATTTGAGAAGATACCAGCAGGTAAAAACTAGTGCTTTTGCCTTATCCATTCTGACTCGACGCACAAAACTCTTAATTTCACCAACAACCAGTAATTCGTTTTGCTTCGTGTTATCCTATTTTTGCAACCTATCAGAAAGGGAATAACAAATGGTCAAAGTAGCTTTATACGTACGACTCGAAGCAAAACCCGGCAAAGAAGCCGACGTCGAAGCATTTTTGAAAAGTGGTCTCGCAATTGTTGAAGGTGAACCGGCAACAATCGCTTGGTTTGCTATCAAAATGAGCGAATCAACTTTTGGTATTTTTGATGCCTTCCCGGACGAAGCTGGACGTGAAGCTCATCTTGCGGGACAAGTCGCCGCAGCACTAATGGCAAAAGCCCCTGAACTTCTTGCAGAACCGCCTTCAATTGAGAAAGTTGAGGTTCTCGC
>JBDTZD010000266.1:0-3143 GCA_040005335.1 Pyrinomonadaceae bacterium
AGTTTTTGCTGGCGGCAAAGCTCTACGAACTGGGCAGAATTTCATCGGGTCAAGCAGCGCGTCTGGCTGGCAAAACCCGCGTTGGTTTTTTGCTCTCGCTGGCAAGCATCAATGTTCCGACTGCCAATTTAACCGCCGAAGACATCCAGACCGACATTGATTTCACGACGCAAAGATTAGAATCTCCTGAAATTCTAACGCCAATCGGCTGAAACCTTGGCATTTGTCACAAATTTGCCCTGAGCGGTGTTTACCTTTTGAAATACTCAAAAGAGAAATATTAGCTCAGGCAAATTTTTTGTCGCAAACTAATTATCTTCGAGGAAAATATGAAACTGCTTCTTTTCGTTTTGCCTTGGTTTCTTCTACTAAACTTGATGTCTAGTGTTTGCATGGCTCAACTTTCAACCCAAATTCAGCGAATTGACAACTCAAAAATCGCGGCGGAAAAACTAACCGACGGAATCAGGCAAATTGCCGAGGACTCACAAGTTGCAGGCTTATCAATCGTTGTAATCAACGACAACCGGATTGTTTATCAAAATGTCTTTGGCGTTAAAAGCAAGGAGACCGGCGAAAAACTCAATCAGGAAACAATTTTATACGCCGCGTCTCTTACCAAGCCGCTCTTTGCTTACGCTTTTTTAAAACTGGTCGAGAAACGGATTTTTGATTTGGATAAACCGCTCTACACCTATCTCAAAAAATCAATCGGCGAGTACGAAAAATGGAAAGACTTGGCGGGCGAAAAAGATTTTGAAAAAATAACCGCTCGAATGATTCTCAGTCATAGCGCGGGTTTGCCGGGTTTGCGTCAGTTTTACAACGATAAATTAAGCATTATCGCCGAGCCGAAGACTCGCTTTTATTACTCAAACGAAGGAATGAATCTGCTTGGCTTTGTCGTCGAAGAATACACCGGGCAAAAGCTGGAAAGTTTGATTCAAAATTTAGTTTTTGAGCCGCTCAAGATGAGACGAAGCGGGATGATTTGGTCTGCCGATTTTGAAAACAATTACGCCGTCGGGCACGACTCAAACGGAAACGTCATTGGCGCACAAAAAAGAACCAGCTCTCGCGCCGCCGGTTCAATGGTTACAACGGCAACCGATTATGCTCAATTTGTGATGGCCGTGCTAAAAAAAGACGGTCTTTCAAAAAATACGTTTGAGCAAATGTTAAAACCTCAAATGATTGTTTCCAGCGAAAGAGGTTTCGGACCATTGCGCGATAAATTTAACGATAAATACAAAAACATCGGATTATCCTGGGGCTTGGGTTGGGGGTTGTTTCAAACTCCAAACGGGCACGCGTTTTTTCACGGAGGGCATTCCGAAGGCTGGCAAAACTACTGCGTCGCATACCCGAAAAAGAAAACCGCCATCATCTTAATGAGCAACAGCGACAATTTTGAGCCGGCGGCTAACAAGATTTTGAGTTTGGCAATTGCAGACACGATGTCGCCTTTGGAATGGTTTGGATATTTCGACAAGCAGGGATAGTATGGCGGACGATCACGCCAAACTATTTTCAACCGCTTCGCGTATCACGCTCCAGTTAACAACTATAATAAACTGAAAGGCCTATGTTAAATGTTTGAATTCTCGTTTAAAAGCCAATGGTTACGCCCCGCCAACTATAAGTTTCTGCTCTTACTCGCCCTCTTTGCGTTCGTTGTTCAAACCCAAGCGCAAACGGCAACGAATGTAAAGGCCACTCTTGAAAGCGGCAAATTTCGGCTGCATAAATTTGAGCAGGAAATTGGCGAAGAAACTTATGAAATAACGCGCGACGGGGATTCGCTCGTGATTAAATCAAATTTTAAATTTACCGACCGCGGATCAGCCGTTCCGCTTGCTACGACGCTTCGAACCAAACAAAACTTAACGCCTGAAAGCTTTGAAATAAAGGGCAGCACCGCGCGTGGTTCGACCATTGACACAAGCATTCAAATCGCAGGAAACGCTGCAACAATTCGCGAAGGCAAAGAAACCAGACAAGCCGCCGTTCCCGCGCGGTTTTTCACTATTGCCGGTTACGCGCCCGTCGCGATGCAGCAAATGATGCTCCGATACCTCAAAAGCAATAACGTCAAGGGCGCGCTCGCAACTTTGCCCGGCGGCGAAGTCACAGTCGAAAAACGCGGAACTGATAAAATTCAAATTAGCGACAAAACCATTGAGCTTGATCGTTACAGCGTCAACGGTTTAATTTGGGGACGCGAATCGCTGTGGTTTGACAGACAGCAAAATCTCGTCGCGCTCGTTGGTGTAGATGCCGAATTTGATCATTTTGAAGCGCTGCGCGATGGTTATGAATCTGCTCTGACAACTTTTGTTGATAAAGCCGCTGCTGACGGTATGGCGGCGCTTGCCGAAGTTTCCAACAAAATCAGCCCGGCGCAAAAAGGCGCGCTTGTCATCACGAATGCCAATCTAATTGATGGAACCGGCAAAACTCCGATTACAGATGCTGTGATTGTAATGGAAAATGGACGCATCACCTCAGTCGGCACTCGCGCGTCCGTCAAGATTCCAAAAGGAGCGCGCAGTTTTGATGCGGCGGGGAAATACGTTTTGCCGGGGTTGTGGGATATGCACGCGCATTTCGAACAGGTCGAATGGGGTCCGGTTTATCTCGCCGCCGGAGTGACGACCGTCAGGGATGTCGGCAACGAATTTGAGTTTATGACTTCGGTGCGCGACGCTATTAAAGCGGGGCGCGGATTGGGACCGAGAATTTTGCTTGCCGGAATCATTGACGGCGACAGCCCCACAGCGCTTGGTATCATTCGCGCCAATACGCCCGAAGAAGCCCGCGCCGTTGTTAATCGGTATTACAACGCCGGTTTTAATCAAATTAAAATCTACAGTTCGATAAAGCCCGAAATTTTGAAGGAAATTTGTGCTGAAGCGCACCGCCTCGGGTTAACCGTGACAGGACACGTGCCAAACGGAATGAACGCAATCGAAGCGGTTGAAGCCGGGATGGATCAAATTAATCACATTCAATATCTTCCCACCGTATTAGTCGGCAAAGATTTCAAACCGCAGCCGGGAGTCGTTCCAAAAATTGATTTTGATTCACCGGAAACAAAAAAAACAATTCAGTTTTTCAAAGACCACAACACCGTTTTTGATCCG
>JBDTZD010000410.1:0-10522 GCA_040005335.1 Pyrinomonadaceae bacterium
TTGAAACAATTCGCAAACGCGGCATTGATTTTGAGTTGACCAGCGGTCTGCGCGGATTGGTTTTATCAAAAGGCGGGAGCGGCGATGAATTGCGACGAACATTAGAAGAAGCCGGCCGTCGTAAAGCCAATCCGACTGCGGCTGCACTGCCGAACGCGAAAGAAGCGGCGGATGTTTTAGCCAAAGCCAAAGAAGCCGCCCTCGCCGCCGTTGATGAAATGCCTGATTTCGTCGTCAAACAGCTTGTTGCGCGCTCTTACGGTTACGCCGGAACGGGCGGATGGAAACCTTCTGATAAACTAACTTATGCCGTTAGTTACAGCGCAACTAAGGGTGAAAATTACAAACTCCTGGCAATTAACGGAACTCCGGAAACTGAAGATAAAAGCGAATATAGCTTTGATAAAGTCGGCGGAACAACTAGCGCCGGAGAATTTGTTACGGTTCTTAAATCAATTTTTAGTGATGACAGCAAAACAGAATTTCAAACAGTTGATACAGACACCTTGCGCGGACGGCGAACGATTGTTTACAGCTTTAATGTCAAACGCGAAAATTCCAAACAAACTATTACCTCCTACAATTTAATTGCACAATCAACCATTTCCGGCTCAAGCGGTAAGTTCTGGATTGACCGCGAAAATTATCGAGTTTTACGCATTGAATCAACTGCCACCGAAATTCCCCGTGATTTTCCGATTACTGCTGCCAGCCGTAATATTGATTATGATTGGGTAACGATTGCCGACCAAAAATATCTGTTGCCCATTCTCTCGGATGTTCGTCTGACCGCACGTTATGACAAAGACTTAGTGGAGAGCCGTAACCTGATTGCGTTTCGCAATTATCAGAAATACGGTACGGAAGTTAAAATCCTAGACGATGATGAAGTTGTTGACGAAACGCCGCCATCTGAGCCTAAAAAACCTCAGTAAACGTAACAACGCCGTCTTTAGGCTCTTATAGTGACCGTCATGCATGATGATCATTGCGCGCCGTCTGTAGCGGGATGTGGGGACAGGACAACCGACCTAAAGCCGGTGGCGGCCATTATTCCCACAACGAATATCCAACTAGCAGCGGCACAAGCAGCCAGACCAAGCCTTTGACGACAAAAAATAAAATGCCTGCAGCGCCAATCCGTTTGAGCAATTTGGTAAACTGAAATCTACTTGTCTGCTGGGTTTCCATCACTAGCTTTTCACGATAACTTGATTTTGAGGCGAGGTGCAAACAAAATTGATGGAGCGCGGACATCCTTGTCCGCTTTTGGAAAGATGCGGACAAGGATGTCCGCGCTCCGCTTTATGAAAACAAACTTTTTGACATTTGCCGCGCTCTTTGTTTTGCTTGTTTTTGTGCCGTTTGTGCAGGCGCAAAATGCTGCACCGCCAAAATTGCCGGGCGCGACAAGGAAAGCCGATTTGATAGAACTAAGCTCCCTCGATAATACAATCAAACTCGATATTCGTTATGCGACGGCTAACAATTTTGTCGGTCGTCCCGTTTATCCGGAGGCTCGCGCTTTTCTCCAAAAACCCGCTGCTGAAGCTGTTGTCCGCGTTCATCAGCGGCTGAAGAAACAAGGCTTAGGAATCGTCATTTTTGATGGTTACCGCCCATGGACGGTGACAAAACTTTTCTGGGATGTGACGAGTGGAAACGATCGCAATTTTGTCGCAGACCCTGCCAAAGGCTCAAAACATAATCGCGGTTGTGCTATTGATTTGGGTTTGTACGATTTAAAAACTGGTAAAAACATTGAAATGCCTTCGGGTTACGACGAATTTTCCGAACGTGCCTTTCCCGCTTACACTGGCGGCACACCCGAACAAACAAGAATGCGCGAACTGCTTCGCAAGGAAATGGAAGCTGAAGGATTTAATGTAATCAAAACCGAATGGTGGCATTTTGATTACAAAGACTGGCAGGAATATCCGATTTTTGACATTCCCTTTTCGCAGATCAAAGATTTGGACGCTCGATTTAACCGCGCCAAATTGACCGAGAACAAAAGCCTCAAAAAGTTTTTTGACGCTGCCGATGTCACGGGCGGCATCTTGATTTATGATTTGCGGCGCAATAAATTTACGGCTTTTGATGCCGCCCGCGCGGATAGGGAGTTTATTCCGGCTTCCACTTCGAAAATTATTCACTCGCTGATTTTTCTCGAAACAGGGGCGTTAAAAGACGAAAACGAGATTATTAAATGGGACGGAGTTGAGCGGACGGTTCCGGCTTGGAATCAAGATCACAATTTGCGCTCGGCTTTAAAAGTTTCCGCCGTCTGGTTTTATGTCGAATCGTCAAAACGCGTCGGCGCGGAGAAAATGCAGCATTATTACAATCTGGCGGATTACGGCAATCGCAAAATTAATGATTTTGGCAAAGATTATTGGAATTTTGGAGATTTACGAATCACGCCGCGCGAACAAATTGCGTTTTTACGCCGTTTCTATCAAAATCGTCTGCCGTTCTCAAACAAATCAACGGAGATTGTCAAAGACATATTAATTGCTGAGAAAACCGACAAATACGTTTTGCGGGCGAAAACCGGCTGGTCAACCGCTTTCACACCGAATGTCGGTTGGTACGCGGGTTATGTCGAGCGCGGGGCGGACGTTTATTTCTTTGCTGCCGAATTAGATCTGAAAAATGACACAGACGCGCCCAAAAGGATTGAAATTACCCGCAACATTTTGCGCGAACTCAAAATCATTGATTAAATTTCCCGCAAAGATGCAAAGCTTGCAAAGTTAAAAAGAAATGGAAGCAAACAAAATTTGCTTAGATTATGTAAGTTATTTCTTTTTGATTTACTCTGTGAGCTTTGCGCCCCTAGCGGGATAATTGTTTCTTGTTTGTTTTATTAAGCGAGGCAATCTAAAATCTGATTCACTTAAAATTTTGGTAACATACGCAGAAACTTGATGATTTACGAAAAAGCGCAAGAAGCGGCAGAATTTATTCGGGGAAAATTCGGCGACCGAATTAAAATTGCTCTTGTTTTAGGAAGCGGTCTGGGCGCGTTTGCCGACGAAATTGAATCGGCGGTTAAGATTCATTACGCCGAGATTCCGCATTTTGCTCGTTCAACAGTTGAAGGTCACGCCGGGCAGCTTGTTTTAGGCAAAATTGGGGGCGCCGCCGTTGCTGTTCAGCAAGGACGTTTTCATTATTATGAAGGCTACTCGCTCGAAGAAGTTACGTTTCCGATGCGCGTTTTCGGATTGCTCGGAATTAAAACCGTGATTTTGACTAATGCGGCTGGCAGTTTAAACGCCGATTTTTATCCCGGCTCGTTAATGTTAATCAAAGACCACATCAATTTGATGGGCGTTAATCCGTTGCGCGGGCGTAACGACGAGCGCTTTGGAGCGAGATTTCCGGATATGAGCGAGGTTTACTCGCTTGATTTACAGGAAAAAGCAATTGCCGAGGCTAGAGCAATGGATTATGTTTTGCGGCGCGGTGTTTATTGCGCATTGCAGGGACCTTGTTACGAAACTCCGGCGGAAATCAGAATGCTGCGCGAAGTCGGGGCGGATGCCGTCGGAATGTCAACCGTCCCGGAGTCAATCGTCGCGCGTCATCAAAACATGCAGGTTTTAGCGATTTCCTGCATTTCAAATTTGGCTGCCGGAATGAGTGAAGAGAAAATCAATCATGAAGAAGTTATGGAAGCGGGAGCGCAAGTTGCAGACGTTCTCAACAAATTGCTTAAAAGAATCGTTTCAAAACTAATTTAAGACGATGATTATTGGAATTTGCGGCGGAACGGGTTCGGGGAAAACGACGATTGCGCGGCGCATCGTGGAAACGGTCGGCGCGAGAAACGTAGTTTTGCTCGAACAAGATTCTTACTACCGAAATTTGACCGATATGCCGCTCGACGCGCGTCACAAAGCGAATTTTGATCATCCTGATTCGATTGACAGTGAATTATTGATGAATCATCTGCGGCGTTTAAAATCGGGCTTGGAAATCGAGATGCCGGTTTATGATTTCAAAACTCATACGCGAACAAATGAAGTTGAGCGAATCGAGCCAAAATCCGTCGTGCTGGTCGAAGGGATTTTGATTTTCGCCGAGCCGCGCGTTTTAGAGCAATTGGACGTGCGCGTTTTTGTTGATACACCTGACGATATTCGTTTTATTCGTCGCCTGCAGCGCGATATTCAGGAACGAGGGCGAACCATGGAATCGGTTATTGAACAATATTTAGTAACCGTTCGCCCAATGCACTATGAATTTGTCGAAGCCTCAAAACGCCACGCCGATATTATTGTTCCAGAAGGCGGCAACAGCGGCGTCAGCATTGAAATGTTATGCAGTCTGATTCGAGGAAAGTTGAGTCTAACGGGTGAATTCTGAGATAGAAAATTTAATCGAAGCGGCAAAACATGCCAGGGGAAACGCTTTTGCGCCGTATTCAAATTTCAAAGTTGGTGCTGCCGTTAAAACTGCGGACGGGGCAATTTTCACCGGCTGCAATGTAGAAAACGCAAGCTACGGTTTGACGGTCTGCGCGGAACGAGTGGCAATTTGGAAAGCAATGTCAGAAGGCAAACGCGATTTTGTAAGTTTAGCCGTTGTCGCCGATACAGAAGAGTTAACGCCGCCGTGCGGCGCGTGTCGCCAAATCATCTGGGAATTTTGCGGCGACATTCCCGTAACAATGGCCAACTTGCACGACAAGAGCGAAACGCTGCAAATGAGCGAATTATTGCCGCGAGCATTTGGACGCGAATTTTTGGAAACAAAATAATCAGACTATTTTTCAAAAGAATGAAAAAACTTTTAATTTTCCTCTTTCTCGTGCTGGTTACTGCTTCAGCTTTTGCACAGAGAAAGTCACAAACAAGCTCTGTTGATTTAATTGTTCGGGGCGGAACAGTTGTGACGATGGATGCTGAGCGGCGCGTCATCGAAAACGGAGCGGTCGCTGTTAAAAACGGCAAAATTGTGGCGGTTGGGAAATCTGCTGAAATTACCAAGCAGTTCGTCGCTCGCCAAACAATCAACGCGGCGGGCAAAGCCGTTATTCCCGGGCTGATCAACACCCACACGCACGCGCCAATGTCGCTTTTGCGCGGTTTGGCGGACGACCTAGAACTCAGCGAATGGCTGACGAAATACATTTTTCCGGCTGAAGCCAAAAACGTTAACGAGGAATTTGTCCGAGTTGGAACGCAGCTCGCTCTCGCCGAATTTATTCGCGGCGGCACGACGACGTTTTGCGACATGTATTATTTTGAGGATGCGATTGCCGACGAAACCGCCAAGGCGGGTGTGCGCGGCGTCCTTGGGGAAACAATTATTGATTTTCCCGCTCCCGATAATAAAACTAACGCCGAAGCAATGGTTTATGCCGAAAGATTCATCAAGAAATGGCAAGGTCATCCGCTGATCGTTCCGGCAATTGCTCCGCACGCTCCCTACACTGTTTCCGAAGAACATTTAAAAGCAGTCCGTGCCATGTCCGACAGACTAAACGCGCCCGTCGTTATCCATTTGGCAGAAGCGCAATCGGAAATGGACGATATTTTTAAGAAAAAAGGAATGCGTTCGATTGAGTATGTTTCAAAAATCGGTTTTTTGAATGACCGAGTGATTGCTGCCCACGTCATTATGGCGAACGACGAAGAAATTCAAATTTTGAAACGGGCTGGCGTTGGCATCGCTCATAATCCGCAGTCAAACATGAAACTCGCAGCAGGCGTCGCGCGAATTCCGCTGATGCTCAAAGAAGATCTGCCAGTTGGTCTCGGAACCGACGGCGCGGCTTCAAACAATGATTTGGATTTGTGGGAAGAAATGGATACGGCAGCAAAGCTGCACAAAATTACTTCGGGCGATCCAAAAGTAGTGACGGCGGAGCAAGCCTTTGAAATGGCGACGATTCGCGGGGCGCGGGCGCTTCATCTGGAAAAAGAAATCGGTTCGCTGGAAACCGGAAAACGCGCCGATTTGGTAATTGTTGATTTTGACAGCCTGCATCAAATTCCGGCTTATAATCTTTATTCCACGCTTGTTTACGCGACTAAAGCAAACGATGTGCGCACCGTGATCATCGAAGGTAAGACCGTTATGCTGAACCGCAGCTTGCTAACTTTGAACGAAAAAGTTATAAGTTTAAAAACAGCTAACCTACGTCAGAAAGTTTTACAAAGTCTGACAAAATAATTAGTAACAGCCAGAGAATCGAGCGGCGCGTCTTGCAGAGCCGTTTGATCGTATTGATGGCAGACAAGAAATGCAGGGATTGGGGTGAGCCGGAAATATGCGGTTCGCTGTTCTCTTTGCGGATTAACAAACCAACTACTCCAGGAGGAATGGAATGCCGCCAAAAGTCAGCAGACTTTTATTTTTGACTACAACAGTCGTTTTTAGCGCCAGTGTTTTGGCGCAGCAACCAGCAACCGAGCCGACCGCGCTCAATACCGAGCAACCAGCCCCAGTAATAAAAACCGCACCGATAGTTCCGACAACCCAAGATCGTTTGTTAAAAGTGCGCGGAATGATTGCCGCCCGGCAGCTGCCGGGCGCCGCTTTTGAACTCGAAAAACTCAAAAAAGAGACTAGTGACGATGCTCTACAGTCTGTCGTTCGCACGATGCTGATCGGTGTTTATCTCGAACAACCAAATTACGACCGCGCTAAAGATTTACTCGAAGATACTTATAAGCGTAATAAAAATCGTAAAAACGGGATGGAAAACATTTATCTGCCCGTTGCGTCGCAATTTATTCGGGGAGCGGAAAACCAGCTTGAGCGTTACAAACGCCTCGGCTTTAATCTCGCAGATCCGAAGTTGCCAGCCGAAGCCGTTGCTGACTTAGACCGTTGGCGTAAAATGCTCGAAACAATTGTCGAGCAAGCCAAGCAAATGAGCGCGGACGAGAAAAAATCAGGTGAAGCTCTCGCCCTTTTAGAAGAAGCGGCTAACGCCCGCGCAGGCTTGGCAAGAGATAATTACGAAGCTGCCGTCTGGCATAATGCAATGGATGATACGCGCGAAATGATCGCCAATGCGCAATCAAAAGTGACAGACGTTGACGGCGCCACGGTTGACATGAAAAATGTCGCGGAAATTAAATTGCCCGCGCCGACCGAATCAACAACAATTGTTACGAACTCCAGCCAAATTGCAATTCTCGCGCCGACCAGAACCCCCCCGACAACTGAAGGAATTTCCCCAGCGAGCAATCAACAGAACAATAATGTGATGCAAAAAGCCGGCAGCGCGGACGATATGGACAATAATCCCGGAAACGGAATTTCAGAACCTGACGCGCCAGCGACGACTAATATCCGCTCTCGAACGACAGCGCAAAAAATTGATTCGCCGAAAACTGTCAATATTATCAAAACAGATTTGCAGGTTGTGGACAATGACGAATTGGTAAAAATGGATTCGCTTGTTGACCTGGCAACGCGTAAATTTCCGCCGACGTATCCGGCGACAGCACGAACTGCCAGGGTTGCCGGAATTGTTAAAGTCGAAGTCGTCGTTGACAAAGAAGGCTCGGTTGCCGAAGTAAAAACCAGCGAGGGACCTGAAATGTTGCGCCGCGCCGCTGCCGAAGCTGTCAAACGCTGGAAATTCAAACCCGCCACACGCGACGGCCAACCTGTCAGAATGAGCGGTTTCGTTAATTTTAATTTTACGCTGTAAACCTAAGTGGAAATTAAGGATAAATCAAAACATATAATTTATCCGCCCATTCTGCGTTCGAGTTTTTGAGGTACTCATATTGAGAAATCGCCGCAGTTTGATTATCGAGCTTGAGATACGCTCGCCCGAGATTATAGCGAGCTTTGGCAAAGTCTGAACTCATTCCGAGAGCAGTATTAAAAACTTCAACGCTCTCGTCAAATTTGCCTAATTCAAAAAGCGTTTCGCCGACAAAGTTGTAAGCCTTAGCATCCCCTTTTAAGATTTTAAATTGCTCAAACGCCGCTAAAGCTTCATTAAGCCTTTTTGCTTTAAAGTAAGCCGTGCCGAGTTTTTCAAACGCCGCCGCGTATTCCGGCTTGAGGGCGATGGCACGTTTAAGGGCTAGAATTTCTTCGTCCGCACGATTTAGTTTGTTCAAAGTCAGACCGAGCGCGTATTGCGTATCGCCGTTTGATGAATCAATTTTAGCGGCTTGGCGATAGGCGCTTTCGGCGTCTTTAAATTGTCCGAGAGCAAATGAAGAAGCTCCAATGTTTATCTGCGCTTCAGCCCAATCAGGGCGCACCCGCGCGGCTTGGCGGGTAGCTTTTAATGCTTCCGCATGTTTCCCGAGCATTCCATAAGCAAATCCGGCTTGATACCAGGCTTCGGCGTAATCCGGATCAATCTGCGTCGCTTTCTCAAAAAATGAAACGGCGCGGGCGTAATCATCTTTTGACAAGACGCCCAAACCTTGTAAATACAATCTTTCGGCGCTGGCGCGTTTGTTTTTACGCGAGTCTGCATCAAGATTGGAAAAAGATTGGATATTACCAATTTTGAGAGCGGCTATGCGTGATGCGGGAACGGCGAAATTAAGACTCTGACCTTCGGCTGCTTGGAGAGTAGCGATGCCAATAACTTCGCCGCGCATGTTAACGACCGGCGAACCGGATGAACCGGGCGAAATCGGCGCGGTAATTTGAATGATTCTCCCGTAACCTGCAATGTCGCGGACGGCTGAAACAATTCCGTTTGAAACTGAGCCTTCAAGCCCGTAAGGATTGCCGATCACGACGATTGATTCGCCTTCCTGCGGCGTGGACTTTTCGATTGAAAGCGGAACTGGAACTGCCTGATCACTTGGAACACTGATTTGCAAAAGTGCCAAATCGCCTTCGCCATCAATTGCCAGAACGCCATTTGACGAGTAAGTTTTACCATTAACCAGCCGAATTTCGACCCGGCTGGCATTTTCGATAACGTGGCGGTTAGTAATGATTTTATCGGGGGCGACAAAAAAACCGCTACCGCGCGCGAGTTTTTCGCCTTTTGCGCCGAAAGTTTCAATCGCTACCGCAGACGGTTTCACCGCTCGCACCAGTTCCGGCAGATTGTCCTGTGCGAATACCTGAACTGACAGCATTGCAAACAGTAAAATTGTGCAAAACTTAAAAATCATTTGATTTCAAACAATTTGATTGCTCAAATCTTTTAATCGTTCGATCAATTCTTCGATTTTAACTTCTTCAATTTCTTTGGTGCGGCGAGTAACCAGCTCGATGATACCCTCGCCCGCGCGTTTGCCAACCGTGACACGAAACGGAATTCCGATTAGTTCCGCATCTTTGAATTTGACTCCGGCGCGTTCGTCGCGGTCATCAAGCAAAACATCGAAACCTGCTGTTTTTAAATCCGCGTAGAGTGTTTCTCCGGTTTCGACGAGTTCCGGTTGTTTGATGTTCGTCACAGTGATAACAACATCAAAAGGCGCGACTGAGGGCGTGAAAATAATGCCGTTTTCGTCATGATTTTGTTCGATCACGGCGGCTAATATGCGCTCGACACCGATGCCGTAGCTGCCCATGATAACAGGAACCGATTTGCCATTTTCGTCCAAGACTTTGGCATTCATTGAATCAGAATATTTTGTTCCGAGCTTAAAAATGTGACCTATTTCAAGCGATTTATAAACTTCGAGCTGGCCTGCGCCGTCCGGTGAGGTTTCGCCCGCCTGAACAGTGCGCAAATCTGCCCACTTATCAATTTTCAGGTCGCGCATGATGTTAACGCCGCTCAAGTGAAAGCCGTCTTTATTGGCTCCTGTCGTCATATTACGGCGATTTTGCAAAGCCGAATCCGCAATTATAAAAGCTTCTTTGCCGCCCATTTTGGCTGTTTCTTTGGCATCAACTGCTCCCAGACTTCCGGCGTGTGCGCCCAACAAAGCAAAGATTTCTTCGTCCTGAGCCGGGCGAATTTCAATCGCTCCTAAATTGTCGCTGAGCTTAGTTTCCTGCAACTGGTGGTCGCCGCGCAAAAGGGCAAGAATTAATTTATCATCGGCATTTTCAAAGCTGGCAACGTAAACCAGCGTTTTAATTTGGCGAGTCGCATCGGCAAAATCAAACTGATTTGCAAGAGCTTCAATCGTTTTAATGCCCGGCGTTGCAAATTCTCTGGGCGCATCAGAGCCCTCTTCATCAACCGTTTCAGGGAGTTTTGACGTTGCTTTTTCAAGGTTAGCAGCATAACCGCTCGCTTCAGAAACAGCGATTAAATCTTCGCCGGCATCGGTTTTGACCATAAATTCGGTCGAAGCTGAACCGCCCATCGCGCCCGACGATGCTTCGACCATCACAAATCTCAATCCGCAGCGCGTGAAAATCTTTTGATAAGCTGTGCGGTGGTTTTCGAATGATTGATCTAAACCCTCAGTGGTTAAATCAAACGAATACGAATCTTTCATCGTAAATTGCCGGACCCGCAGCAGACCCGCTTTTGGGCGTGGCTCGTCGCGAAATTTGGTTTGAATTTGATACCAGACTTGCGGCAGTTGCTTGTACGAACGCAGCTCATTGC
>JBDTZD010000378.1:0-10469 GCA_040005335.1 Pyrinomonadaceae bacterium
GACGAGTTTGCTGCTGCGTAGTTCCAGCAGGAGGATTTTGCGGTGGCGGCGGATTATTGGTTTGATTTTGCGCCGCTGCAGCATTGGTTAAAAAACAAAATAATGCGCTAATCAACAAAATTTTAATCGCCAGAAGTTTGATCTGCATAATCCTCCTTACCAATGTTATCCGAATCAGTTTCAGCTTTTTTCTTGCGGCTGAAAACGCGCGTAACTGCTCCGGCAAATCGTTCGTAAATTGGTTGTAAATTATTACGTCTAAATCTTTTGTAACTATTTGTCATTCTTTTCCAGATAGTTGACTCCTGCGCGTCATCAAAAATCGAGTAAAAAACCGGGACGGCTAACAACGTCAAAAGCAAACAAAGCGATTGCCCGCCGACCACGAGAATCCCGATTGATCGGTTGGTTGCCGCACCTGCGCCGCTTCCTACAATAAGAGGAATCATTCCGGCGACGAGTGCAATCGTCGTCATCAAAATGGGGCGCAGGCGGTCACGGTTAGCGCGAATAATCGCGTCATAACGTTCCATCCCTGCCGCGCGCAAATGCAGCGTGTGATCAATTTGCAAAATTGCGTTCTTTTTGACAATCCCGAACAGCAGTAAGATGCCGAGTGCAGAGAAAATGTTAAGTCTTTGTCCGGCTGCAAGTGTTGAAAGTAGAGCAAATGGAATCGAAAGCGGGAGGGTGAGCAAAATCGTCACCGGATGAATAAACGATTCAAACTGCGCCGCCAAAATTAAGTACATAAAAACAAATGACAGCAAAAATGCCAATGCAAAAGAATTTGTTGCCCGCGCCAACTCTTTTGATTGTCCAGTGACGCCGGTTTGATATTCCACACCCATATTTAAATCCTGCGCGTATTTTTGCATGACTTGAACAGCATCGGCTTCCGAAGAAGTCGGCGCGACGCTCGCTGAAATAGTAACCTGTCGCTGCCGGTTAAGTCTGGCAATCGAAGCCGCGCTTTTACTGTCCTCGAACGTCACCAGCTGGTCTAAACCAATCAAACCTCCTTTAGTCGAGGAAACCGTAAAGTTTTTCAAATCATTGCGCGAGCGGCGAAATGGTTCATCAGCCTGCACATAAACATCAAATTGATCAGTTCCTTCGCTATATGATGAAACCTTTTGCCCGTTGGCAAAAACATTAAGCGCTTGGGCAATATCACCTGTTGAAACGCCCAAATCTGCAGCTTTGGTGCGATCAATCGCAATCTGCAATTCAGGACTGCTTAAGTCGAGGGAGCGGTCGGCATCGCGGAAATTAGGATCTTGTTTTAGCTGGTCAACGAGTTTTTGCGAGTATTCGTCAAGTTTATCCATATCCGGACCGCTGATAAAAAAACCAATGCCGGACGCTCCGCTCCGTCCGCCGATTCCGAGACTTGCGCCGATTGACGAAGTGCCGTTAACGCCGATGACGTATTCTTTGGGATATTTTTTGACGATTTCGCGCGTTTTAGCAATCAGTTGAGTTTGCGAAGATTTACGGTCGGCAATCGGGACGAGCCGCACATAGACAAAGCCGGAATTAGGTTGACCGCCGCCTGCGCCGGTAATCGCCAAGGTGTTTTCGACGCCCGGAATCTGCTCGCGCACGTCGCGCCCCAAGCGTTCGAGAATGCTCTGCGTCGCGGCAAGGCTTGTTCCTTGTGGAGCGCGCAACGTCACTTGATAAAGCGATTCGTCTTCGTCGGGCAGAAAGTTTATCCCGACGTAATTGTAAAGCGGATAAATCGAAATGATCACAATCGCGCACAATCCGACGACGACCCAACGAAAACGCATCGAAAGTTTGAGCAACCAAGTGTAAATACCGTCAATTTTGCTATAAAACCACGAATCCTTACTATTATTATGATTTCGGATTTCGGATTCGTTTTCCCCTGTCTCCTGTCTCCTGTCTCCTGTCCCCTGCTTGGGTTTAATCCAGCGCGCCGCGAGCATGGGCGTGAGCGTGAACGACACAATGAGTGAGACAGCAATCGCGGCGGCGCTTGTTAAACCAAAACTAGCCATAAACCGACCGACAATTCCGTTTAGAAAACCAACCGGAATAAACACGGCCAAGAGGCTCAAAGTGGTTGCCAAAACCGCCAGACCGATTTCGCGCGTGCCTTCAATCGCCGCTTGAAACGGATTCATACCTTTTTCTTCGACAAAACGATAAATGTTTTCGAGCACGACGATGGCGTCGTCAATTACGATTCCAACCATCAAGGTCAGCGCCAGCATCGTCATTTGATTGAGCGTGTAGCCGAGCCACGCAATCACCGCGAAAGCCGAAATAATCGAGGTTGGAATAGCCAGCGCCGCAATCAGGGTCGAACGGAAATTCCACAAAAAGAGAAAAACTATAACGGCGGCGAATAAACCGCCGAGAATCAAATGCTCTTCGATGGCGTGGAGCGAAGTTTCGATAAATTCGGACTGGTCGCGGACGATTCCGATTTTGACGTCTTTGGGCAATGTCAGTTGAAGCTGCGCCAACTTTTGTTTGACGCCACTAATCACGGAAACCGTATTGGCGCCCGACTGTTTAATGATTCCGAGCGAAACCGACGGATTTCCGTTCAGAGTTACCGCGCTATTGGGATCTGCGCCGGTGTCAGCGACACGCCCGATGTCGCTGATTTTAATTGGATAGCCGTTCTGGTTTTTGACAATAATGTCGTTAAAATCTTCGACTTTGGTAAGTTTGCTCAAGGTACGCAAGGTCACGCTCGTAGCGCCTTCGTTTAATCTGCCGCTTGGCAGTTCTTGATTTTGGGCGGCGACGGCGGAATCAACGTTGGCAACGGTCAAATTATAAGACCGCATTTTGTCTGGATCGAGAAAAATCTTGATCTGACGCGCCCGTCCGCCATAAACCTGCACATCGCCCACGCCGTCAACAGTTTCGACTTTTTCTTGAATCTCTTTGGTGACAAACTGCGTTAAATCTATGACCGAACCCGGACGGCTGATGGCATACTGAATAATCGGAGTGGAATTTGGATCGGATTTCTGGACAATCGGCGCGTCGGCGCTTTGGGGCAGTTGGCGAACCACGCCGCTGACTTTATCGCGAACTTCCTGCGTCGCTACTTCCGGGTCTTTTTCGAGAGCAAAAGTAATCGTCACCTGCGAACGACCAAGCGACGAATTTGAAACCATTTGGTCAATCCCCGTCACGGTATTAACCGCGCCTTCGATTTTGTCGGTGACTTCGGTTTCCATCTCCTGCGGGGCAGCTCCCGTATTCGTCGTTTGAACCGTCACGGTAGGTAAATCAATCTGCGGAAAACGGTCAACGCCGAGCGTAAAAAAACTAAACCCGCCAATCACCGTTAAAAGTAGCACAATAACGGTGGCGAATACGGGACGTTTGACGCAAATTTCAGCTAACCACTGCATTTCAGATGAAGGATGAAGGATGAAGGATGAAGGATGAATAAATAGGGAATTTATTTCTTTTAAACTAATTCCTCAGCTTTTATCCTTCATCCTTCATCCTTCATTCTTTAACTTTTGCTCCTTCGTAAAGCTGCTCCAAATTACTCGTCGCCACTGTTTCATTCGGGTTTAAACCGGACAAAATCTGTATTTCGTCCGTTTCTTCCTGACCTATTTGGACGACGCGTAATTTGGCTACGCCGTCACGAATGACAAACGAGCGATATGATTGCGTATTTTGGTCAGAATAAACGGCTGATTTCGGGACAAAAACGCCTTGTCCGCCGCCCGGTCGCGCGATTCGAGCGGTGGCGAACATTCCCGAACGAAGCAGATTACCGTTATTTTCAACTTCAGCTTCGACAATCGCCGTTCGCGTTTGAGGATCAACTAAGGGATTAATTGCCGACACCGTACCGGCAAATTTCCGATCTTTGTAGGCATCTACTTCGAGTGAAACGCCCATTCCTACTTTGATAAGAGGCACATCTTTTTCGCCGATCTGGAGCTGTAATTTAAGTGGATTTGTTCTCAGCAGCGTAGCTATCACTGAAGTACTTGAAACGTTTTCGCCAACGGCAACGGGACGACTACTGATGTAACCGGAGTATGGAGCGCGAACAATAGCATCGGCTATTACTTGCTGCGCTGTCGCGACTTGCGTGCGCGCCGCTTCAACTGCGGCTTCGGCGCTTTTTACGGCTTCATTATTCTGTTTGGCGGCGTTGACGGCGGCTTGCAAAGCTTGTTTAGCAGCATTGACTCGCGCCTGGGCGGTATCGCGCAACGTGCGATAGCTTTCATAATTTTGCATTGAAGTGTCGCCTGTTTGAACAAGATCTCGATAACGCTGCTCGTTGGCTTGTGCTTGTTTTAGTTCGGCGAGACTTTGTTCGTAATTAGCGTTGGCAACGCGAACTTCGGGAATTGTACTGGCTTGGAAACTACCGTTTTCGGCTAGCCCAAGTCGAGCTTGAGCTTGGAGAACGCCGGCTTGGGTTTGGCGGACATTAGCTTGTAGTTGTTGAACCTGCAATCGGGCATTTTTATCATCGAGTTTGGCAATCACGTCGCCTTGACGGACAAACGCCCCGACATTAATCGGAGTTGAAATAACCTGACCGGAAGTTTTCGGTGCCACATCGGATGTTTCTTGTGCGGCTAAGCTCCCGGTGGCTTGGACGTAAGAGGGAACTTCACGCGCGACAGCTTTTGCCGTCGAAACGGCAATTGTCGTTGCGGCTTTTTCTTTCTCAGCTTCCTGACTGTCAGTTTTAGTTTTAGATTCTGCCGAACCGCCGCAGGCGCTTCCGACTACTGCGAAAACGGTAATCAAACAAAAAAGGCTGACTGCGCGAAGCCAGCCGACGATATCCGAAAAAGACATAAATGATTAAAGTATTCTTTTCAAAATAAAAACAATCCTGATTAATGCGGATTGTCAAAAGGAAAAATTGTATCTTGTTACTTTAAATTTCTTATTTAAGTACTATACAGTACGAAACTTAGATAGTTAACTTACAGATAGCTGAATTCTTATAATGCAATAGACACCAAGAGCAGCGAAACAGTTACAGGATGATAAGTAAATTTCAGTCTTAGATTTCGCCGCGTAACTTTTTAGAGCAACTTTGTGTCTTACCATATAGAGAAGATTTGAGCGACGGAGTTGGATTGAGCGTCGGCTAGAGGCAATTTTGTTAGACGGGCATGAGCAATTATCAGAAATTGAGCTAGCGAATCGCGCCGTGAAAGGCGACGAAATCGCGTTCGCCGAAATTGTGCGTCGCTTTAGCCCGAGAGTTTTCCATTTTGCGAGCCGATTTTTTCGCGAACGCGCTCTGGTCGAAGAAGCCGCGCAGGAAGTCTTCTTAAGAGTTTTTACACAGCTTAAAAATTTTGAAGGACGCGGCTCGCTTGAAGGTTGGCTAACGCGCATTACCACAAATACTTGTCTCAATTTGCTGCGAAGTGCAAGACGCCAGCCTGAGCTAACAATCTCAAATCTGTCCGAAGACGAAAGTCAATGGCTCGAAACTCACGCTGCATCCATCTCAATTGAACGTCAACATTTGGACGAAGAAAAAGTGATTGCAGCTGATTTGGTTCACAAAGTTTTAGCTACCATGTCGCCCGACGATCAGCTTGTTTTAATGCGTATTGACGGCGAAGGGATTTCGATTAAAGAGATTGCAGAACAAACCGGATGGTCTGAGTCAAAAGTAAAAGTTACTGCCTTTCGCGCTCGTCGCAAGATGCGCGAAGCGACAGAGAAATTGTTAAACGGAGCGGCAAAAAAAAATGCCGGAGCCGCCAAGGTGAACAGATGAAAAACGAACACATCACTCATATTCTCGACGAATTTCCGCTCGATATTTTGAATGAAAGCGATTTGACGACGATAAAGACTCATATTACTAATTGTGAAAATTGTCGTGAATCATTTAAAGCAGCAAATGTTTCTTCGGTTTTGCTAAAAATCAGAGCTCGCGAAACATTCGAGCCGCCTCCGTTCTTTGAGACCAGGCTCATGGCGGCGTGGCGCGACGGACAAGTTAAATCAGTTGCAGCTTTTTGGCGTTGGTGGCAAGCGTCAAGCGCGGTGGTTTCAGTGATGGTTATTACCGTTGTATTGTTGCTGCTGGCTACTATACTAGCGCCGACAATGCCGAACAAGATGCCTGAACAGGCTTCGGTTTTAGATGATTATTCAACCGATAATGTCATTCTTGACGAGTCAAACTTACATGCTGAACTGACAACGAATCAAGCCTTACAAATTATCTACGAGCAGCAAAAGCTGAAATAGGTTTTAGCTATGAATACTGATAACAGAAACAGATGGCAAATTAGAGCGGCGACTTTACTCGTTTTCCTACTTGGATTCGTTGCCGGCGCGCTTGCGCTCAATGCTTACCAATCGTGGGCGAGCGCCTCTAATCCGATAATCAAACAAAACCGCTATGACCAACTTTTTAATCAGCTTAATCTGACAGATTCCCAGCGCGACGAAGTTCAGCAAATTGTCGGCGAAACCCGCGCCACTCTACAAAAACTGCGCGAAGAATCAGAACCACGCGTCCAGGAAATTCGCGGACGATCTGACGAAAAGTTGCGAAAAATTTTAACCGCCGAACAGTGGCAGCAATTTCAACAAGCCAGAGATAAGTTGCGCGAAAACGACAAGCGTAATCGGAATTGATTAAACCGGCGAAAAACTTAAGGAAGCTGTAGAAAAGGAACGCATTATTTCGCGTTCCTTTTCTACAGGAGTTGATTCTTAGTCGCTTCTTTGACTAATGTCCGCGACGCTTTAGCAGAAGTCGTCGCTGGTTCAAGTGTTTCATCCATCACACTTTCTTTGTATAAATATTTGCCGAAAACACCGTTCCAGGGCGGAATGACAATTGAAACTGCGCCCTGGGCTTGAGCTTGGCAGGCCAGCCTGATTAAAGGCTTTGGTTCATCGCTGTAAAGATAGCCAAATCGTTTCATTGATTTTTCTTCGCGCCGCGCGACTTCCGATAATTTTTCGGCGCCACCCAAAACACCGACCCAGCAAGTGCCGCACGCTGCTGAGCGGCATTCAACCGGAATCACTCCTTCAACACAGCGAGCATCTTTGTCGAGCCAATTCTGAGATTGATCACGCGCCGCCGCCGATGCTATTTCTTCCGTATCAATTGCTTTAAACTTTGCCCCCGTTTTATTCTCGTCATAAGTAACTGTCCATTTTTTGTCAACGGTTTTTAAGAAACCGAAAATGCCTTGAGAATCATCTTTGGCGCGTTCGGCTAAAATCGTTTCGGGCAATTTTCTTAAATGTTTTTGGTCAATATTAATTGTGCCCGGAGCGGTTTTGAATTTTTCCAAGCCGGCTTGTACTAAAGTCATCAAACCAACGGCCGTGATTCCTACCAGCAGAGCATCAGATGTACCCGTTTTTTCACAAACGCCTCGGGCAATTTGCTTGATCTCATCGCCTAAATCGTTTTCCGTCGTTTGAAAATTTTCAGCATAGCGAACAATTTCGTTCTTTACTTCTTTCCAATAGCGATGTCCGTAGAGAAACTGGTGCGAAGTATCAATTTGCCCGACAAGTTCATAATTGCCTTTTAAATCAAATTTCAGAATCAAATCTGTTTTATCTTCAACCGTCTGCAAAACCCGAAACAGTTCGAGCGGGTAAAAGCGAAACCAAATTTGCGTCGCGCTGCGATCAACCTCGTGAATCTCCGGCAGCAAATTCATAACTGTTGTAATCCACGCGGTTTCATCGTGTGAATCTAAAAATTGTTCAAATGCGTTCTTTTTGTTCATAAATTTCAATAAATTCAAAAATATTTTTTAATTTTTTCAACTTTTTTGTGCATTCTATGTTCTTTGGTCTTAAATGAAAAACTGTAATTTAGCAATCTTTCAAGCTTCTTCCAAATCTAAGATGGAGTTTGTGAAAGATGACGCGAAGTGCGCTTGACAAGATTTTCTCGAATCGGTATAGTTTGATGTTTCGGGCAATACGTCTGGAGTAATCATAGCAACGCTCATAAGTTTAAAACAAGCGTGAAAGCGTTGCGCGAGTTGATTCAATGCGAATCAGCTTGATTGACAAATATTGTGGCGTAAAGACAAGCGTCGTGGTTTTAATTTAACCATGATCCAACGCTTGGCGGCGTATAAAGAACGCGTCGAAATTTACCAAACTTAATTAATTTAAGCCACGCCACAGAAAAGTCGCGGCAAAAGCAAGGAAGCCGATCATTTCACGCAAAAGGCGAGTTAATAATTCCTTAGCAAATAAACAGTTTTCCATCAGAAGAATACGAGTAGCCGCTTGTGCTGACTGCCGAACAAGTTTCGGTAAGACGCAGGTGAAAGGCTGCTTCGCTTTTTTTGTTAGAAGTTAAAATTATGCCGACTATTAGTCAGTTAGTTCGCAAAGGGCGCAAAGCCGTTAAATATAAAACGTCAAGTCCGGCGTTGCAGTCAAACCCGCAAAAACGCGGCGTTTGTACCCGCGTTTACACGCAAACTCCGAAAAAACCGAACTCCGCCTTAAGAAAAGTCGCCCGTGTTCGTCTAACTAACGGAATCGAAGTGACAACTTATATACCGGGTATCGGACATAATTTGCAGGAACACTCAATCGTGTTAATTCGCGGGGGGCGCGTCAAGGATTTGCCCGGCGTGCGTTATCACATTATTCGCGGAACGCTCGATTCGACCGGAGTTGCCAATCGCAATCAAAGCCGCTCGAAATACGGAGCGAAACGTCCGAAAGCTGGTCAAGCCGCAGCCGCAGGTAAAGGCGGGAAGAAGAAATAGTAATACGTATTACGTATTACGTAGTTCGTTTTTCCGAATTTGCGTATTACGTAATACGTATCGCGTATTACGTATAGTATGCCAAGAAGAAGAGTTGCTGGAAAAAGAGAAGTTTTGCCCGATCCGGTTTATAGCAATGTGTTGGTGACAAAGTTCATCAATGGTTTGATGTGGGACGGCAAGAAATCAAATGCGGAAAGCATTTTTTACAATGCGATGACCAAGGTTGCGGAAAAATCGAGCGAAGAGCCGATGAAGGTTTTCAAACGCGCTCTTGATAACGTCAAACCGCAGGTCGAAGTCAAATCCCGTCGAATCGGCGGCGCGACCTATCAAGTTCCGCTCGAAGTCAGTTCCGACCGCCGCAACACGCTTGCCATTCGCTGGCTGGTTTCGTACGCACGTAATCGCGGCGAAAAGTCAATGATGGAAAAACTGGTTGCCGAAATTATGGACGCTTCATCAAATCGCGGAAACGCCGTCAAGAAAAAAGAAGACACGCACCGTATGGCGGAAGCGAACAAGGCATTTGCTCATTATCGGTTTTAAGAACAGTGAATAGCAATAGTGACTCGTAAAATAACGATTCACTATTTACGATTAATAATTCACTTAAGAAAATGGCAAACATTACATTAGATAAATATAGAAACATCGGGATCATGGCGCACATTGACGCGGGTAAAACCACGACGACCGAACGCGTCCTTTATTACACCGGTGTTTCACATAAAATCGGCGAAGTTCACGAAGGCACAGCCACAATGGACTGGATGGAGCAGGAACAAGAGCGCGGTATCACAATTACCTCAGCCGCGACAACCTGTTTCTGGAAACGCAACGGTGTCGAACACCGAATCAATATTATTGATACGCCGGGTCACGTTGATTTCACGATGGAAGTCGAACGCAGTTTACGCGTTCTTGACGGCGCAGTTTGTGTTTTTGACGGCGTTGCCGGAGTCGAACCGCAGTCGGAAACTGTTTGGCGGCAAGCAGACAAATACGGCGTTCCGCGTATTTGCTTTATTAACAAATTAGACCGCGCTGGTGCTTCTTTTTATCGCTCATTTGATTCGATTTTAACTCGCCTTGGTGCTAATGCTGTTGCTTTGCAGCTCCCAATTGGTGAAGAAGATAAGTTTTTAGGCGTTATTGATCTGCTCACGATGAAAGCCTTGCTTTGGAAAGACGAAACCAAAGGGGCAGAGTACGAAACCACTGAGATTCCGGCTGATTTACAAGAAAAAGCTGCCGAATGGCGTGACAAACTTGTCGAAGCGGTTTCAAGTATTGACGACGATTTGATGTTGAAATATCTCGAAGGCGAAGAAATTTCAGAAGATGAACTTCGAGTGGCTCTTCGCAAGGGAACAACTGCCATGAAAATTGTTCCGGTCGTGACGGGTTCCGCATTCAAAAATAAAGGCGTGCAAACGATGCTGGATGCGGTAGTTGATTTTCTTCCAAGCCCGCTTGATATTCCCGCTATTGAGGGCATCAATCCGAAAACAGGCGAAACCGAAGCGCGTCCGGCGACTGCTGACGCTCCGTTTTCTGGTCTGGTTTTCAAGCTGATGTCAGATAAGCATTTGGGACAGCTTTCGTTTGTTAGAATTTACAGCGGCACTGTCACGGCTGGTTCTTACGTTTACAACACAATTAAAAATCAAAAAGAGCGTGTTGGGCGCTTGATGTTGA
>JBDTZD010000395.1:0-10403 GCA_040005335.1 Pyrinomonadaceae bacterium
AATTGAAGAGCGTGGCGCTCAAATAATTCGGTCTGGTAAAGCAACTACCCGCTTTGTGCCATCGCTTGCCGGTACGCAAGCGGCTACTAAAAAGCTTTACTTTGATCCAAAGCTGGGCGAGCCTCAGGATTTAGCCGGGCAAGTCAAATATGTGCGCGGGTGTGTAGCGAGGTTCAATCAGTTAATGACAAAAGCTGGTTACACGCCAAATGATTTTGCAGATGGAGATGCAATGACATATGCAATTGTTTATGAAGCCAAGTATGATCGCCAGGCAGACGCACAAAAGCTCGAATCAATCAGGAACAACTCGCGCCGTTCAATCTTATCCAGCCCATACGGTCAAGGGATGCCATCCGCAATAAAGCAAGCTAATTATGACTTTTTAGCAACGATTGCAATGCAGGCGTATGATTTTCGGATCAAAGCTCGTAATGCCGGCAGCGCGGCAGAAAGGCGAGAAGCCGAAAAGGAAGCGCAGCGATTTGCAGATTCAATAATAGGAGCTTTTGAACAGTGAAACTCGTAATAGAAACCAGTCGGGTATGGTTTCCATTTGTAATACTGAAGAAGTTAGTTGTCTTTCTGACATCGTTAAATCAGCAATTTTTCCAAAAATATTTGCTTCAAGATGTCAAAAGTCTTAAAATCAGAGAGTAACGTAAAAATTTGAAGGAAATTTATTTAAGAGATTTGGGAGAACAATTATGAGTGAAGTTGCTTCGATTATTGCTAATACGGGTTTGCATCAGCAAATGCCTGATGCGCAAACCTCTTTGAAATCGCCGAAGGGAAGCGGTCAAAACTCCTTTCAAGAAGTTTTAGAGAATGGCGCGTCGCAGCCGCAAAATCAAACTGCGAATGTTCAAGCTGACAAACCGCAAAACGTCCCAAACGTCAATCAAACGCAGCCAACTACGGGAATTTCCGGTGTCAAACTCGATGCTAAATTAGGTGAACTGCAAAACGATTTGCAGCAGAAATACGGAGAATTGGGAAATAACCCGAATCCATTGAGCAAAAGCGATTTGCTGCCTGATTTGTTTTATAACAAAACTAAAATGGGATTGCTCGGCGAAGCGATGCAGGGTGTCAATAATACTCCGAAAGGCACTGAATTATTGGGCAGATTTTCCCAAGTCGAAGGCGAATATAACCAAATCAGCGCGATTATGAAATCCAGTAAAGATTTGTCGCCAGGCGAATTGTTGGGATTGCAAGCCAGACTTTATCAGGTCGGACAGCATATCGAAGTGATGAGCAAAGTGGTTGACCAAATGGCTGGCGGTATCAAAACAATTCTCAATACCAACGTTTAGCTGAATAAATATTTAACAAAAAAAGAGCGCGGGATAGAATTTTGTCCCGCGCTCTTTTTTTTGATGTTTTTTAATTTTAATTTACCGCGTCCAGTAAATCTCTAGCTCGTACTCTTTAGCGCCGCTGCCGCTGTCTTTAATTTGAACGACGGCGGTGTAACTGTTGTCTTTAGTTGGTTGTTGAATAACTCTGACGTTTCCGCGCCCTTTGAGTTTATTGACACCGACCGTTATCCGCCGAGAATCGGGCAAGGGCGAAGTGAAATTATAGTTTCCGTTTGGAAATGCTGTGCCGGAAATTGTGCGGGCATCTATGTTCGAATCTGAAATGTATAGCTGAACTTCATCGTCAACCGTTCCGCGCCACCGCACTTGTCCCAAAATATCACGATTTTCAGTTGGATTTCCTGAATTGCCGCTACCTACCTGCAATTCTCGGTTAATATCATCAATTGAACGCTGTGAGTCTCGCCAATAAGAATTGGTATCGCCATAACTTGGAAAGCGGCGAGACAAATCCATTAAAATTGCTGCGGCATCACGCAATTCCGGTTCTCGCCGACGGTCCTGTACCATTCGCCGAAAAGTATTTGCTGAAGCCGAAAGCTGCTCAGCGAGCATCAGGTTATCCAAATCAGTTCGGTTGTTGCTGCTTCGGGCTGTGAAAGCGTTGTAAGAGCGTTCGGCCAAATCTTCGCTTTGAGTCGAAAGACGATTAGCTAATTCGGTTATACGATATGATTGGGCTGACACGGAAACTGCGCACAAAAAAATAGTTGCTAAAATTGTGAATAAAGTTTTTACCATGTTTTCTCCTGAATTGATTTGGGGAAGAATCTTTTGACATATGACGCGAGCGTTCTCGGACGTTTGCTATCAAAATCAAAAAGCAGCATCTGATGCTGCTTTTTGATTGTAAACCAAGTTCAAAAAGATTTTTACAAAACTTTATCAATCTGTGCGGAAATCTGTGCGACCGTATTTTTTGTACTGTCTTCTTCCGTTCCGAGTCCTGTGACAACGCCGGCAATCTCGCCATCTTTGTTCAAAATCACGAAAGCTGGAATTTGGTCAAGGTTGTAAAACTTCATTGTTGTGCCTTCGGTATCGCGCAAAATTGCCGTCGAGATTTTGTTGCGTTCACCAAAACTTTTAATTTTGGCATTGTCGGCATAATTTTTTGATTTGACATCGCTGGCGTCGGTGCTGACAAAATAAATTGCCACATCGCGTTTTCCATAGCTTTGCTGAAGCTGATTGACGATGATGGCTTGCTGTTTAGAGAGCGGCAGCCAGGTTGCGCCAATTGCTAAAATGGTTACTTTGCCTTTGAGATTACCGACCGTCAAGGTGCTGCCGTCCAAGTTTTGCAGCGAAACCGTTTGCTTTTGCGATTTGTCTGCAGAACGTTGTTGACCCAGACCGGATGAAGCCGAAAGCATGACAATTAAGCTAAATATAATACTTGATAGGAATTTGTTTTTCATATTTGCGTTTAAACCGTTTTGTTTATCAAACGCCGAAAATATTCTGCTATGAGAAATTTTTTCAGCGCCTTAAATCAGATGAGGCGGCGAGCTCAAAAGTTGGAAATTTACTATTTTTGCTCGCATGATTCATCTTTAAACCAATACGGTGTTTTCTTTTGCCATTCGCTGCCGGGAAAACGGCTTTTTAAAAGGTCATGCGCTGCCTTCGAGAACTTGCCGGTATCGCAGTCTGTGCAGCCGTAGCGCGTTGCTTTGACCGCAAGATGCAGAGATTCAGGAACACGCGCATCAGCCGGAAATTTAGCTGCAAAATCAACTGCCCGCCGAGATAAATAAGTTGCTGCGTTCCCAAGTTTTTTCAGTTGTTCGCGTTCGCGGCCAGCTTCGGCAAGCTGAGTGGGTGTCAGAAAGCTTGGCGCGGGCATTTGTGTGAGTTCGATTTTTTCGCCTGCGTTATCGTAAACAAAATCAGTGGGAGCGCACCACCAATTGTCTCGATAACTATCAATTTCGGCGACTGGCGTTAACCTGCCGTAACCGCTTTCGGCCACTGGGCGCAGCGCCGGAAACTTGAGCAACGTGTAAAGAGCGGCGGTTGAGCGTTCAGCGGGAGTTTTAGCATTTGTGTATTGCGCGAAAATTGCTGAGAATTCCGGCGCCAGATTAGCAAAGTGTGATGAAAGCTCCTGCGCGGTCACATCGTTGCCGAGCAAGATGGCTTTGGTCCATGCTGCGATCAGCAAGTTTCTTTTTAAATAATCTGGGAGCTTTGAATTTATCGCCGCAGTTTTTAAAACTCCGAGCGGCATCTGGTCGTTAAAAACTCTGACCGCATCTGCATCAAACATCATCCGATTTTGCCATTCGCGTTCAATCTTGTTGTAATCTTCGCCTTCTTTGGGCGGCGCTAAATCTTCGATTTGAGTGCCGTCTCCATCAACGGCAAACGCGGCGGGGCGACGTTGCGCGTCAATCAAAAACTCGTCTAAATTTTCCGCCAGCATCATTCGCTGCGAAGCAAAAGCGTTGCGCGTCGAAATTGGGAAAACCGTCATTTTGTTATTCAAGAGAAAATTAAGTTTAGCTTTGGCTTCAATGGCTTTGCCGATTGCTACCAACAAACGATTTTGATGAAAAGCGAGTGTTGCAAAAGCTGTGGATGTTTTTTCGCTTTTTTCCGCTGCCGCAATCAATTGCGTGGTTTCGGCATTCGATTGGTCGGCTTTGGAAATTGCCGAAACGAGCCAAGCCGGTTCCTTAGTTTCGCGCCATTTATCAAAGGAATGACGAAAAGCGCCCGCGCCCGCGCTTTGAAATGTAGTAATCCAATCGGTTAAATCATCTTCGAGTGGGTTAGCAGAGTAATCATCGCGCGTAACTTTATAATCCTCGGCGTATTCTTTGCCAGCTTTTTTTGCGGCATCATTAGCCGTCTTTTCAGCGATTGAGTTCGCTGTGAAACTAAGCCGGTCAAGCAGCCAGCGATAATCAATCAAATCCTGCCGCAAATTTGGATTCTCGCCCTTTTCAGACAAAAGTGCGGCAAGCTCGTGAACGCGCTCAATCGGATGAAGCCGATATTTAATTAGGTTAAGTAATTTGACGGCTGCCGGTTGATATTGGCGCTGCGAGGAATCAGCCAAAATCTTTTGCAGCTGCGCTTCGGCCTGCTCGTAAAAAGGGCGTCTTTTTTCCCGCAGCTTAACTTCGTCGTCATCCTCGATCATGCTCGCTTGGCGAATCAATGTGCGTGCGACAAGATAATTGGCGACAGGCTGCCAGACTGATTCTTTGTCAGCCGCAATATTCTCAAAACGTGTTTTCGCATCGTCAAAATTTGTGGCGTAAAAGTTGGCCGCGGCGATTTGATAGGAGCGATCTTTGACGAGCCAAGCGGGAGAATCAGCGGCGGTTTCGGCTGGGAAATTTTTGCCTTCAGAACAATTTGAGAAAACGATATCCTGCGCTCTCGTCCAGTCTTTGAGGGCAGGATCGTTTGCGCCATGAGCGGCAAGGCGGAGCTCCAAAGTCTGTGAGGCAATTTGAAAAGCGTGAGCGGCGCAATTAGGGAAAAAATCATATCCGCCATCGTATTGCCGGACGGCGTAAATTTTTGGTTCCGGTTCATTTGGTAAAATTTTTTTACGCGCCGCAATCCAGATTTTAACCCCAGAAATCTCGTCAGATTCCTGAGTTTCTGTGCGGTAAAGTTCTGCCTCCCAAACTTTGACCAAATCCTTTTGTTCTGCGGGTGAAAACGGTTTATCGTTAAAATTGCGGTAAGCTGCAAATAAAAACGAGCGATTATAATTAGGTTTAATGATTCCAATTCTGCCGCTCGCATAGCTGGCAAGTTCCAGATCGGGGCGCATTTCAAACGCAAAAACCGGCACTACAAACGAAGGTCCGCAAGCCGCTACCGGCCTCACATTAAATGTCAACAAGACGGCCATCAAAATAAAAGAAATTACAGGAGCAAGTCTTTTCATAATGTTTTCTCGAATTCGAAACAGAATTGATAATTTAAGAACAAAATTTTTTACAAACGTAAGCGAGTTTATTCGATTCCGAAAGATTTTACTTTTTTGACATCGCTTTCAGTCCAAGCGCGATTATTAAAAACGTAAATTCTTCGTTCTCTCACAAATTTAATTGCGACCGGTTCGTCAACCGCGATTCCATAGCTTTTCCGGCATAAAGGTTCGTTAAAGTCGTTGCCGTTTGCTAGAAAGCCTTTAATTTTCTGATCGTCGGCGCCCATTCGAAAGATCATCGGGACGGCTTCATCAATTGGTAAATCTTCAAACCAACGATCACCAATACAGAACGAAGCCAGAGCGGTTATTGAAAGCGGGACACCAGTGGGCAGCTTTGCACGAACTTCTGACAACAGATTTCGATAAAAATCGCGTTCGGAAACTGCCGCGTCAAAATCAATTTGAACAGCCGAAACTTTTGGCAGTTTGATTGTTTTTAAGACCAGCTCGATAATTTCTCTTTGCTGCGCTGCAGTCAAATCTGGGCGCTCGCCAGACATTATTTGCGATTCGATGCGCGTCACGGCAATTAATTTCGTCTCAGGATTGACTTTAAGCGGTTGACGGCGCGGACGAAATATAACTTCATTTTTTTGCAAAATTATAGTTTGCGCCAGAAAAGCCACACCGTATTTGTTTGAATCAATAAACTCCAAATTCTCAGGGCGTTCCCATGCCCATAAAATCACAGGGGGAAACTTTTGTAAATTCTCATTTTCCAGCAAAGCTTTTGGCGCTTGGCACGCTGTCAAAGCGCAAACGAAAGCAACCAAATAGATAACTTTATTTTTAAACAATCGGTTTTTTTTACAAACGAACATAAATTCCTGACAGTAATTATCCATGAAAGACAACCCAAAAATCCATCTTTCCAACGCGAGAAATTGCTTTTTGGGTTGAAGTTTTTCTTAAACAGTCACACTTTCGACTATTAATCCAAAACTTTAAGTTTGTAAGATATGTGCTTTGTAACCAATTTGCACTGAGGCATCTAAAGAATAGGACATCTCGGTAAATCTGACTGACATTTTAAAATCTTTTATTAACTTAAGGCTTTCTTTTTAACGGCGACAATCTCAAAGAGAACATTTTTGAAAAACATTTTCTTCAATAGATCAACAGGATTTCGCGATTTTACTAATTGAGATTGGTTGATAAAGTCAGAAAAATAAATTTTTTCTTTAAAAATATAAAGCGGAAGGTCAGAGAAAATGCGACGTATTTCCTTTAATGTAAAATGAACTGTGTGATCTGCAAACGGCGATAATTCAAAATTGATCCCGACTGCATTCCACCAACCGTGTAAATCCGAAGCGATTGAATATAGCCGATGATGCACATTAACTGTAAAGTACAGCAAGCCGTCGGGTTTTAACACTCTTACTAATTCACGAATAATCATTGCCGGATTTTCAGCGTGATCAACCACATTATCGCTCAAAGCTATGTCGAATGAAGCATCGGCGAAAGGAAGCTGTTCACCGATGGCGGAAATAGTTTGAACGTTTTTCTGCCAGACCGGAAAGAGCCTTTTATAGTCAACGGCGAGCGGGTCAATTCCAACGCAAAAATTGTTACCAAATGTGAAAATAAGACCGTGAGCGCCGGAGCCAACTTCCAAAACGCTGTTAGTTTTATCCAGAGGACGAATTTGTTCGAGCATTTGCTTCACTTTTGCCGTCTGCTTCATCATATTTAAAATCACATTTTTTTCATTGCCATCGAGCTCGGCAGCTTTTTTCTCCTGGTAATCCAACTGACGCTCACGTGCACGAGCCGCTCGCCGGCGACGTTTACTGACAAACCAATGTGTTTTATCAATGCTCATATGATTGTTTCTAATTACATTGTGGCAAAATTATTGTATTGTCATGCGAGAAAATTACAAACCGCGCTCGCAAATTTTTGTTATACTGCCAAAACTGAATAACCATTCATTTTTTATCAAAGTGGAGAATTGCAAGTGGAACGTGAACAACTCGAGATGGATGTCGTCTTTGTCGGGGCGGGACCAGGGAGCCTCGCGGCGGCGCTTCATCTGACAAATCTGATCAAACGACACAATGATTTAGTGGCGAGCGGCAAAAGTCAGAGCAAGCCAATCGGGGATTTGGAAATCGGCGTGATCGAGAAAGGAAATGCGGTCGGAGCACATATTCTTTCCGGCGCGGTGCTTGATCCGGCGGCGATTCGAGAATTAATGCCTGATTTTCTTGAGCAGGGTTTTCCATTCGAAGCAGAAGTCACGCATGAAGATTTTTATTATTTGACTGAAACCCGCGGCATCAAATCACCGATTATTCCGCCGCCGCTTGAAAATCACGGCAATTACATTGTCTCTCTCAACCGGATGGTTGAATGGCTCGGCGAAAAATGCGAAGCCGCCGGAATTAACATTTTTCCAGAGTTTCCCGGTGCGGAAGTTCTTTACGACGAACGTGACCGCGTGATTGGAATTCGGACAGGCGACAAGGGAATTGATAAAGAAGGGCATCCGAAACCAAATTTTGAGCCGGGGGTTGATTTGCTTGCCAAAGTAACCGTGATGGGCGAGGGCGCGCGCGGCAGTTTAACCAAACAATTGACCAGGCGACTTGGACTCGACAAAGAACGTCAGCCGCAAGTTTATTCATTGGGGATTAAAGAATTATGGGAAGTTCCGGAAGGAAATTACCAAACAGGCAAGGTGACGCATACGCTCGGCTTTCCTTCTGATTCGCAAACGTACGGCGGCGGCTGGGTTTACGGGCAAAAAAACAACATTGTCAATATTGGGTATGTGACCGGACTTGACTACAAAGACCCGCTGATTGATCCGCACGCCGAATTTCAAAAATTCAAAACGCATCCGGTCATCGCCAAAATTTTGGAGGGCGGCAAAATGATTCGTTACGGAGCGAAAACGATTGCCGCAGGCGGGTGGCATACGATGCCCCAAATTTATTCCGGCGGTGTGTTGCTCGTCGGAGATTGTGCTGCTTTCCTAAACGGACAGCGTTTAAAGGGAATTCACACCGCCATGAAATCCGGGATGCTGGCGGCTGAAACAATTCTCGAAGCAATCTTAGCCGACGATTTTACTGTTAAAACGCTCAAGAATTATCAAAATAAAGTTGAAAATTCATGGCTTAAGACTGAACTTTACGCTGTCCGCAACTTTCATTCGGCGTTTGCCAATGGCCGTCTTTTCGCTCTGGTCAACGGCGGCTTGCAGTTTATAACCGGAGGGCGTGATTGGGGAATTTATGATCACGCCAAACATGATGCCGGTCACCTGGAAATGAAAAAGCTGGAAGAAGCCGGTTACACAAGTGATAACATTGAGCAGCGTTATAAAAAACTAAAGTTTGACGGCAAACTGACTTTTGACAAAGTGACGGACGTTTACAACGCCGCTGTGCGGCACGATGAAGATCAACCCGCGCATCTGCACGTCGTTGACACTGATATTTGCGCGACGCGCTGTACGGAAGAATACGGAAACCCGTGCCAGCGGTTTTGCCCGGCGGCTGTTTATGAGATGGAAGATAATGCCAAAACCGGAAGGCGCGAACTAAAAATTAACTTTTCCAATTGCGTTCATTGTAAAACATGCGACATTATGGATCCTTACCAAATCATTAATTGGGTGACTCCCGAAGGCGGCGGTGGTCCCAACTATAAAGGAATGTGATATTTAGCAAAAAACTGCATTTTGTCATTAAAAGGCAGCTTTCACACCTGATATCCTGTGTTTGATTTTGGGCTTTAAATTAAGGCACACCAGTTGCATTTGGTGTTCGTCAAGTTGAATTCGTACTAAAATAGATCAAGCTAAAGAAGGAGCAAAAAATTATGGCTGCACCAAATAAAGATGAGCTAGAAGGTAAATATGATCAAGCCAAAGGCTCGATTAAAGAAGGTTTGGGTAATTTAACGGGCGACCGTGATTTACAGGCTGAAGGCGAAGCGGATAAAGCCAGCGGAAACGTTCAAGAAGGTTGGGGCAAAGTTAAACGCGGCGTTTCTGAGACAATCGATGACATTGGTGATGCTATTAGCGACGCCGGGCGCAGCGTTAATAAGTAGGAAAAATCGGGTTACTCCTAAAAATTTGAGAAATTTGGTTTGGGCGAGATTTGAATCTCGCCTTTTTTGTTTCTATTTATGAATTCGCAAATTTATAACTCTTCAGTAATCTTAAAATCAACTTTGTTATGTTTGACTTCTTCGAGAGCGATGCGGGTGTTTTTGTGTTGCGCGGGATCGAGCGTCACGCGGGCGGTCGCCCCGCGTTGCAGTTGTTTGGTACGTTGCGCCGCAATTAAAATCATCCGGTATTTTGAATCAACTTCGCGATTGTTTTCCAATTCCTCGCTTTTGCCCAAGTTTCCATCCTCTACCAGTTCATTTTTCGTTGTTTTTTCTGTCATGTTTTTAAAATTCTCCAATAAATTTATCTGTAATTAATCTGTTAAACTAAAGGTCTGTAATATTTCTTCGACTGCCGGTTGCATTCGAGTACGACGGGCGCGTTCAGCTAAAAAAACAGCTGCTAATTGTGTTGCCGCGCGCTCTACTTCGTCATTAATAATTAGATAATCAAAGTAACGATAATGTTCAACTTCGCCGCGCGCGTTTAAAAGCCTGACTGCCAAATCGGTTGAATTCTCTGAACCGCGAGCTTCAAGACGCTGTGATAAAATTTCAAATGACGGCGGCATGATAAAAATCCCGACTGATTCCGGCAAAAGATTTTTAACGTTTTTCGCGCCCTGCACGTCTATCTCAAGAATAATGTCGCGACCGGCTTTCAATTCAATTTCAACTTGAGCATGAGCCGTTCCATAAAAATGGTTATGAACCTGTGCCCATTCTAAAAACGCTCCGCCCTGTCGCATTTTTTCGAACTCGGCAGGCGTTACAAAAAAATATTCGCGCCCATGTTTTTCACCTGTCCGCTGAAGGCGGGTGGTAAAAGAGATAGAATAACCTACATTCGGTACCGTTTCCAACACTTCGCGAATCAAAGTGCCTTTCCCGCCGCCCGACGGGGAACTGATAATAAATAAAATGCC
>JBDTZD010000190.1:0-10367 GCA_040005335.1 Pyrinomonadaceae bacterium
TGGTAATTTTGCAGCCTTCGGCATAGTTTACTTGAACAATACCGTCCAATTTCTGTTTGATTCCATCTAAAATGCTCACCGTGCGCGGCGGATTTGGGTCAGTGTAACCGCCAAGATGCGCTTTAGCGGCGTTTGGGCCGATGACGGCGATTGATTTCAGTTTCGTACGGTCAAGCGGCAACAGATTGCGCTCATTTTTTAATAAAACAATTGAACGACGGGCTGCTTCCGCTGCGAGTGCGCGATGTTCGGCACTGTCTGTCACGCGTTCGGCGCGAGCCGGATCAACAAACGCGTTTTCAAAAAGTCCAAGTTGAAATTTGGCGCGAAGAACGCGCGTCACCGCTTGGTCAACCAGGCTTTCCGGCACTTTGCCGGATTTAACCGCTGCAATCAGAGTCGGATAAGTGTCAGGATCCGGCATTTCAACGTCAACTCCAGCTTCTAAGGCTTGTCTGGCAGCGTCGGCTTTGTCTGAGGCAACGCGGTGTCTGGCTTCTAGCTGAGCAATCGCGTCGTAATCTGAAACTATTAAGCCTTTAAAATTCCATTCATTTCGCAAAACTTGGCGGAGCATCCATTTGTTGGCATGAACCGGTACGCCGTCAATTTCGTGATAAGCGGGCATGATGCTCTGCAAACCGCCTTCTTTGATCGCGGCTTCAAAGGTTTTGAAATGCGTTTCGCGCAACAATCTTTCGGACAAATTGACCGGCGCGGTGTTCGTTCCGCCTTCAGGCTGACCGTGCCCGGCGAAATGTTTGCCGGTTGCAATCACGTGGCTATCGTCAATTTTAGGGTTCTCACTGGTTGCGTTGCCCTGCAAAGCTCTGACGACCGCCACAGCCATTCGGCTTGTTAGATAAGGGTCTTCGCCGTAAGTTTCTTCGGTGCGCCCCCAACGCGGCTCACGCGCCAGATCGAGATTTGGTCCTAAAACCTGTTGCGACCCGCGTGCGCGAGTTTCAAGCGCACCGGCGGTGAAAACTCGGGTAATTAAATCCGTGTCCCAACTTGAAGCGAGCGCCAGAGGCACGGGAAAAACGGTTGAGCCTTTGGCCATATTGCCGTGGAGAATTTCGTCGTGAAAAATCGCCGGAATTCCAAGGCGCGTGTTTTCAATTAGCCATTTCTGGTTGGCGTTGGCAAATTCGGCAGATTCTCTGGCGCTTTTGCCTTCGCGTTGCCGAGCAATTTCCCCGACGCCGTTTGGCATAATCGCTTTTGCTCGCTCGGCGGAAAAATTACCGCGATCATCAAAATTCGCTGTCAGGTCGCGTTCCTGTGGTTTTTTTATCCATAAACAAGTCAGTTGCGCTACCTTTTCTTCGAGCGTCATTCTCCCCATCAAATCTTTCACGCGCTCATCAATTGAAAGCTGCGGATTGCGATACGGTAATTGATTTTGAGTTTGCATGGTAGCGGAGGTAAGCGTCAGAACAGGCAAAACAATTACTAAACTGACGAACAAACCAAAATGCAAAATTCGTTTGTACGAAAGCTTGCGATAAATTTGAGCATGTTTATTCATAACCATTGTCGGAAAATAAATATCGGCATTGTGGCGAAGCAAAAGGCGGATACTCAATAATCGCTGAAGTCAAAATTTGCCCGCGCTCGTTGATTAAAGCGGCGCGAACTGCCAGTTGCGGCAGCTACGCCGCAAGTTTATAAACTAAATCAGTAGTTTAATATCATCATCAGCTACCCTACTTATTGTTTTCATGATTGGCTGTCTGGCGCTCAATTGCCTCGCTTAATTTGATAATATTTTCCAAATCTTTCTGCGCGCGTTGCGAATCTTCGGAATTGACGACTTGAATGTTCTGGAACATCGAATTTTTAATGAAATTCGAGATCGCAATTTCGAGCGCGTTTGCTTTATTCTTTAAATCAAAGGATTGAGCATTATCATCAGCATTGACAACTTTTTTCTTCGATTTCTTTTTATTATCCGGCACAAATAAATTTGATTGAAGCCGAAGAGCATGTTTTCTAATCTCGCCTGCCGCTTTGTAAACCGCTTGTAAATCAGGATTAGCTAATGCTGCGTTTGGTTGAAGATCATTATTAATAATCTGAATCTGCTCGAAATCTTCCTTAATTTCCGGGAATTTGACTTCGTGAGTGGCTGGTCTGACGGGCGTGTCAGCGTCACGTCGCATGCGTTCTAATTCGTTTGAGCGATTTTTAAATTCCGAAAATCTGTCTTTGGCATTTTGAACCGCTTCACTAACATGTGATTGCGCAAAAATTCCAATGACCGAACCGACCACAATAAAAATTGTCAAAAAAAGTGTTCTTTTCATTCTGCTTTCTCCATGAGAGGCAAACTCTTAGAAAGAAATGGTAAAACAGATTTTGATTTTTACGAAATTTTTATCAGCTAAAAGGAAGAAATAAATTTTAAGCAAACTGGAGTCGGCACGCTGCTCATTTGATTATTCATTTTAAGCTTGCCGCTTGCCTCCTCAATCCGGAAAACCGAAATATTATCGGAGTCCTGGTTTGCCGCCAGAAGAAAATTCCCGGTCGGGTCAATCGCAAAATTTCGAGGTTTTTTACCGCCAGTCGAGACATTTTCGAGATATTCTAGTTTCCCGGTTTGCGAATCAATCTTAAAGGAAACGATGCTGTCATGACCGCGATTTGAGCCGTAGAGAAATTTGCCGTTAGGCGCGATATGAATATCAGCGCAAGTATTAGTACCGGTAAATCCTGGCGGCAGCGTCGAAACTGTTTGTATTTCTTTGAGTTCGCCAGTTTTATTGTTGTAGGAAAGGGCGGTGACTGTCGAGTCAAGTTCGTTAATTACAAACGCAAATTTCTCGTGTTTGTGAAAAGTAAGATGTCTCGGGCCGGCACCAGGTTTCGCTTGAAAAAAAGGTTGCGCGGCATTTGGCAAGAGCTTTCCGGTGTTTGCGTCAAAACCGTAAATAAAAATCTTATCAGCACCCAAATCACAGGCGTAAGCAAATTTATTGTTACTATCCAGCAATATCGAATGTGCGTGCGCCGCTTCCTGCCGTTCACGGTTAACGCTTGAGCCATGATGTTGTTCTAAATCAACTGGAACGCCGAGTTTGCCGTCTTTTTCAATTGGAAAAACTGCCACATTTCCCCCGACGTAGTTTGCCGCCAAGAGGAATTTGCTGTTCTTACTGATGGTGACGTAACAAGGCGCGCCGCCGAGCGACGGCTGTTGATTCAAAAACTGCAAACCACCATCTTCTTGATTGATTGCAAACGCGCTGATGGCGCCGCTTGCTTTGCCCTGAAAATCAATCGTTTCATTAACCGCGTAAAGAAATTTACGACCTTCGTCTATCACGAGAAAGGACGGCTCAACGACATTTTTGACGATTTTATACGGCATGAGTTTTCCGTCTGCTGAATCAAATTGATAAACGTAAATTCCTTCGGATTTTCCTGAAGTGTAAGTTCCAATGTAAAGCAACCATTTCTGCTGAGTGTCGCGAATTAACTTTGCTGCACTCACCTTTGAAATTGCTAATCCAACCGTTCCTGCGCCCACAATTTTTAGAAAATCGCGTCGCGTCGCATTTTTATTTTTATCGCTCATCAAATAATCAATGTGCTAACAAAGCTAGGTAAATTATTCAGTTTTGGAACTGATTTAAAAATTTAAAAAGAAATTCTGATGTCTATTTCACCGATTGATTGTAAGAGTCAACGGCCTTTTGCATACAGTCCATGATTTTGTCAGTTCCTTTTTCAAACATTGTGAAACCGCCGTCCCATTCCCACCAAACGGCAGGAATTTCCAATTTGCCGAGAGCCGAATAGACCGTTTCTGCGTGTCGGCAACGGCTCTCTGGCGCCGCTCTTAAGTTATAAGAACCGAATTCGCCAAGCAGAATCGGCACCTTTTTTTCAACCGACCAGTTTTTCGCCGCCTTTAAATCACCAAACATTTTCTCAGGCTTCGAATCTGTTCGATAATTTTTTATTAGATTTTCGACCCATTTTCCTTTGGCTGTCTCAGGTGTTTTGATTTCATACTCTTTCGACCAGGGAAAAGACACATCCTTAAGTTCGGGCAATCCTTCACCTGCCCATGTCGCGCCCTGATGCGTAAAAATGAAGGGATCGTAATAATGAAACGTATATATGATGTTTGAATCAGAAAACGGCTCGGAATCAATCAATGCTTTCCGCGAATTCCAATCGTGAAAACCAACAATCAGCGTGTGATCGGGAGCAATCTGGCGAACGACTTTGATCAATTCCTCAGCCTGCGCCCGCCATTTATCAGCCGCCATGTCATGCGGTTCGTTTCGTATTTCAAAGAAAACTTTTTCCGGATCGCTATTTTTGTAACGTTCAGCAATCCGTTTCCAGAGAGCCGTTAACCGCTCAGTGCTGGCTGCATCAGGAAACGAGCCATCAAATTCCGTGTGATGTAAATCAATGAT
This sequence comes from Pyrinomonadaceae bacterium, assembly GCA_040005335.1. Classification (GTDB taxonomy): domain Bacteria; phylum Acidobacteriota; class Blastocatellia; order Pyrinomonadales; family Pyrinomonadaceae; genus JBBQUS01. Next base: position 4,437 of record JBDTZD010000190.1, read on the forward strand.
AACGTTTAATTTAGCTTCCAACGCCCATTTAACAAACAAATCAGCGGCAGTAATGCCTTCCGTAGTTTCCCAATCGTAAGGCGGTTTTAAACTTGCCCAAGCGCCAAAGCAAATCGGAAGGCGAATTGTTTTAAATCCTGCTTGAGCAATATCGGCAAGCATCTTTTGGCGTTTTAATACTTCGTTTTGTTTGACAAAATCGCTAAAATGCTTTGCCCGCGTGCCGTTCCAGTAATTGTCTAAATAAGACAAATTCATCCCCGCTTGGAGCCTATTTGCTCTTTGCTGCGCGATACTTTGAGCTGTCACAAACTCACAACTGAGCAATAAGAAAAAAACAAAATAAATTGAATATTTCATATTTGAAGATGATTACTGAAGCGTAAATTTATCGCTCAATCCGCCAATCATGACAGTAAAATCCCCCGGTTCAACCGTTGGTTGATTGTCTGTCCCGATAAAAGAAAAATCGTCACGATTTAACTTGAACGACAAAGTTTTGCTCGCTCCCGGAGCGAGTGAAACTTTGGCAAAGCGTTTGACGCGTTTGCCAGCCGGAGACAACGTTGCAACTTCATCGCGCAGATACAAAATTGCGGTTTCTTTTCCGGCGCGTTGTCCGGTGTTTTTGACGTCAACGCTGACGGCGATTTCACCGTTGAGCGAAGCTGTCTTTTGACTCAATTTTAGGTTGCTGTATGCAAATGTCGTGTAGCTCAACCCGGTTCCAAACTCAAACTGCGGCTTGTTGGCGACATTTCCGAAAGCAGTATCTTCGGTTTCAAACAATTTGTGGTCGTAAGTAATCAAATTGTTTGAGTTACGCGGATAGGTGAATGGTAATCTACCGCCGGGATTGTAATCGCCGAAAAGTACGTCGGCAATTGCCATTCCGCCTTCGCTGCTCGGATTATATGCCATCAAAATTCCGGAAACTTTATCGGCAATGCGGCTGATGATTCGCGGGCGACCTTCGACCAATACAACGATTACAGGTTTGCCGGTTGCCATCACAGCTTCAGCTAGCTTGAGTTGTGGTTCAGGCAAAGTTAAATCAGTGATATTTCCAGGCGTTTCCGTGTATGAACCTTCGCCGAGACATAAAATCACAACATCTGCATTTTTAGCCCTGTCAACTGCTTTGGCGATATCAACTTCCTCGTCAACGTCGGTTGGCGTAGAATTTGACGGCGCGCCGGCTTTGCGAACGATGCGTGTACCCGGCGCAAATTCAAAATTATTCTTGCCGACTTTAGCTTCAATCGCTTGCTGAATCGTCATTTTATTTTTTGGATAAAGCGATTCTTCCGAACCTTGCCAAACCCATGTCCAGCCGTTATTTAGAGAAACAAGCGAATCAGCGGTCGGACCCGTCACCAAAACTTTTTTGTTTTTGGCGAGGGGCAAAATGTTTGAGTCGTTTTTGAGCAAAGTCATTGATTCGCGGGCGGCTTCGAGACTAACCTCAGAATATTCGGGTTTACCAAAATTATTTTTAGATGCTGCTGACGGCATCGGATTTTCAAACAAGCCCAGATCGTATTTGACTTTTAAAATACGTCGTGTCGCTTCGTCAATTCTGGACATTGGAACTTTGTTTTCTTTGACGAGGGCGATCAGATGATCGCTAAAACTGTAATCGTTGGGAACCATGCTCATATCAATTCCAGCCATCACCGCCATTCTAGTAGCTTCCTTTTCGTCCGCTGCAACTTTCCAAAATGTCACGAGTTTTTTAATATCCTCCCAATCGGAGACGACAAAACCTTGAAAATTCATTTCTCCGTGCAGCATGTCTGTCAGAATTTTTTTATTGGAGTGTCCGGGAATACCATTAATTTCCGCCGAATTAACCATAATCGTATGGGCACCGGCTTTAATAGAGCTGGCAAATGAAGGCATCACATATTCGCGCAAATAATTTTCCGGGATTAAGGCGGGTGTGCGATCTCTACCGCTTAAAGGCAGGCTGTAACCCATATAATGTTTGAGGCTCGCCGCAACGTGTTTTTCATCGCCGATATCGCTGCCTTCCAGCCCGCGCACAAACGCGACACCCATTACTGATGCCAAATAGGGGTCTTCACCAAATGTTTCCCAAAAACGCGGCCAGAGCGGTTGACGTCCGATGTCAAGAACCGGAGAAAAACTCCATGGAATTGCCGCCGCCCGCGTTTCCATCGCGGTGATTTCTGCCGCGCGCTGCATCAAAGCCGGATTCCACGTCGCAGCCATTCCGATTTCCTGCGGAAAGAGCGTCGCGCCCCGCACATAATTCGCGCCATGAATCGAATCTATTCCATAGATATTAGGAATTTTGAGACGCGTCTTTAACGAGGCTGCTTGAATTTTTCCGATCATTTCGTGCCATTTGTCAACGGTTAAGGCTTGTCCATTGACATTCAAAATCGAGCCGACGCCGTATTTAGCAATTGCTTTATCAAGTTTGGCAGAATCAATTTGAATGTTTTGATCATTTCCAGTCGTCACCATATCAATTGCCAGTTGCGTCATTTGTCCGACTTTTTCTTCGAGCGTCATTTGTTTAAGCAATGCTTCGACGCGCGCAGTGTTATCGCGCAGCGGTTTTTTAGTTTGCATTGCTGCGCGGTAAAAAGAATCGCTGTCAATAACGTCATCAGTTTGTTGCAAACTCGCATTTTTAGCTGTCGCTGCAGCACTTTGTTGCAGTTGTAGGCAAAAGATTTGTAAAAAAATCGCAATCGCTAAAGTTGAAGCAATAATTTTCATCGAAATGTATTCGTCCTCAGGAATAGAGTTTGACAAGTTGACCGCAAATTCTATTTCATTCTAAAAAAATCTTCAAGCGATTTATTTGTTCAACCAATAAAATGTTTTGAGTTTCAGGCAACAATAGCTTCAAAATGCGAAATCCTGGTTTGCTCAGAAATTGATTTAGGTTTAAATTTGGTTTTACAAAACTCTTAGTTTATTGAGGAATATTTATGAATTTGAAAAATCGTTGGTTAACTAGCGTTGGATTGCTCGGGCTGATTTTGGCTTTTTCATGTTTCGCCGTCAATGCGCAAGAGAAAGAAACAGCCCAAATTTTGAAGGGTACTGGGTTAACGAATATTGTCCCAACGGGATTTTATTTTGAAGGTCAAAGCGCGCCGACGCAGATGCGAAATTCGGCGGCGGTCAGTTTCGGCAAAAAGCGGAATGTTATTATCGGATTGGTTGATACCTCAGGTTACTCTTCGGAAATCAGCGGTAAATACGAAGGTTTTTTGATTACGGATTCACCAATTCAAATCGGCGGCAAAGATTTGAATACAGGCGCTTACGGATTTGGGTTTACCAGCGATAATAAGCTAAATATTTTTGACATTGGCGGGCGACAAATTCTGTCTGTCGCGACCGCAAATGACAAATCTATGACCCGCCCGCGACCAATAATGATAACTGCGACGGACGAAACAAGATTTTACAAAGGACGCAATTACGTTTTGATAGGTATTCAAGCGAATTAACGGCAAATCGAATTCGCAACCGTTGTAAAATCGGATTATGAATATTCTCTCGCTCGAAAACGTCAGCAAGAATTATGGTTTTAAACCGCTTTTTGAAGGCGTGATGCTAGGACTCGAAGAAAATGAACGGGTTGGCGTAATCGGCGCGAACGGATCGGGAAAAACCACTCTGCTCAGGATTATCGCAGGTCTTGAACCTCCCGACGCTGGTAGAGTAGTACGGGCGAGCGGGAAAATTATCGCTTATTTGTCGCAAAATCCGCCGGTTAATGACAAGGCAACTGTTTTAGAAACTGTTTTTGCTGCAACTGGAGGCGTCATTAAATTGCTGAGAGATTATGAATTAGCATGCCATGAATTGGCTTTGCATGGAGGCGCTGATGAACAACTGTTTGGCAAAGTCGCCGATTTGCAACATGAACTTGAACTTGCTAATGGTTGGGATTTAGAGAACAACGCTCGCACAGTTCTGACTCGTCTCGGCATCAACGATACGACGGCGAAAATGGGCGAGCTTTCCGGCGGTCAGCGCAAGCGCGTCGCGCTCGCCCGCGAACTAATCGTTAAACCCGATTTGCTGATTTTGGACGAACCAACCAATCATTTGGACGCAGATACCATCAACTGGCTTGAATCTTATCTCGCTAATTATTGGGGCGCTCTGCTGCTTGTCACACACGACCGGTATTTTCTTGACCGCGTAACCAACCGCATTTTGGAAATAGATCGCGGCGGGGTCCAAAGTTTCGCTGGAAACTACGTTTACTATCTCGAAAAAAAAGACGAGCAGGAAACACTGCGAGCCGTCGAAGGACAAAAGCGCAAGATGCTGGTTCGCAAAGAATTAGCGTGGCTCCGGCGCGGAGCAAAAGCCAGAACGCGAAAATCGAAGTCTCGTGTAAATGCGGCTTACGATTTAATAGCGCAGCCTGTTGAACGGGCGAAAAGTGAGCTTGACATTGCCATCGGTTCAAGGCGGCTAGGCTCAAAAGTCGTCGAACTTGAAAATATTTCCAAGTCTTACGACGGCAATAAGCTGATTAATGATTTCAGCTATATCGTCAAACGCGATGACCGCATCGGCATGATTGGGGCGAACGGAGCGGGTAAAACGACTTTGCTGGAAATTATTACCGGCAGAATCCAGCCGGAGAAGGGCAAAATAGAAACGGGCGCAACCGTCGTGATTGGCTATTACGACCAGGAAAGCCGCGCACTGGACGATGAACAAAGGGTAATTGATTATATCCGCGAAGCGGCTGAATATGTCACTACAGCGGACGGCAGTCAGATTACGGCCAGCCAAATGCTCGAAAAATTTTTGTTTCCGCCCGCCGTGCAATACGCTCTTGTCGGCAAACTTTCAGGCGGCGAACGGCGACGGCTTTATTTGCTCAGAATTCTGATGAGCGCGCCGAATGTTTTGATTTTGGATGAACCGACTAATGATCTTGACATTCCGACTTTGATTGCTCTCGAAGAGTATTTGGATGATTTTCCCGGAGCTTTGATCGTGGTTAGCCATGACCGCTATTTTCTCGATCGAACGATTGACCGTGTTTTTAAATTTGGAGAGGGCGGAAACATTCATGAATATCCAGGCGACTATACTACTTATCTTAAAATCAGTGAGCGCGAAGAGACAGAAAAAGTTGCCCAAATTCGTGTCAGCAATGCAGCGAACAAATTGAGTGTTGCGCAGGCTAATTCTGCTCCCACGATGCGCAAACTCTCCTTTAAGGAAAAGCGCGAATTGGAATCGCTCGAAAAACAAATCGCAATTGTCGAAGCGCGAATCAGCGAGCTAGAATCATTTTTAAGTCTTAATTCAAGCGATGCGGGCAAAGTTCACGAGCTTTTTACTGAGCGACAAAAGTTTAGCGAACAACTTGAAAATAATATGGAGCGATGGCTAGAATTAAGCGAAAGAGCAAACTTGTAACTTAGTAAAAAGATTTATCTTTAGCGACGTTTTTTCAGCAAATCCAAAATGCTAGATTTAACGATGAATTAAATTGGAAAAATAGAGGTTCCTTTTGTTTTTCCCAATTTGCAGAGTTTAGATTGATTTAATGCCGCTTTAGTTTGGCTAAACTGAAAGGGTTGAGTTATAATTCGCCATCATGCCTCCCGAAAATTTCTCGTCAACCGAGACCTTAGAAAATTTTAAAGATTTAGTTGCTTCGTTATATTCGGGGTGTGCTGACGCTTCGCCGAATTTTGGCGTTACGCTTGAATGTTTTCAAAACTCGCTTTCTAAAGCCATTCGCAAATATCTTTTCACGAACGATAATACGCCTGCCAAAACTGAAATAGAACAGTTTTTAAATGATTTAAATATCAACGATTTATTTATGGCGATTGCCTGTTCAAACGGCAGCGAAAGAGCTTGGTGGGAATTTGATCAGCATCACCGGACATATTTGGAGCGCGTCGC
>JBDTZD010000046.1:0-3073 GCA_040005335.1 Pyrinomonadaceae bacterium
CGAAAACCATTTGCAGCGTTGACGAGTTGAACCGTAATTCGCAAGCGATTGCCCGATCTCCGCACGCTGCCTTCGAGGATCGTTTCGACATTCAGGGCGCTACCGATTTCGCTAATGTCAACGCTGCGATTTTTAAATGAAAACGATGACGTGCGCGCAGCAACTTTTAAATTGCCAATTTTTGCCAGCGCATTGAGTAGCTCTTCCGCCAATCCGTCGCAGAAATATTCGTTTTCAGCATCCGCGCTCATGTTGGCAAACGGCAAAACGGCAATGGATTTTTTGTTTAGTGTTCCGCCTTCAGGTAAATCTTTCTCTGTTGTCACCGTAAGCTCTAACTTTTGCATTTTTGGATCATTAAGCCGTTCGCCGCCTGAAGGCGGGACTCCCAACTGATTGTAGTCAGCTTCAAAATCCAATCGTTTTTGCAAGCTTTTTAAATCGGTGAGCAAGTCCTTCATCGTTTGGTAACGCTCGTCCTTGTTTTTGCGAAGCGTTTTGGCGACGATGCGCTCAAATTCTGCCGGGACGGCGGCGGCAAAGCGCGCAAGGGGCTGCGGTTCGCGGTTGATCAAATTGGCGAAAGTCTCTGACATCGAGTTTCCCGCAAACGGTGTTTTTCCGGCAATCATTTCGTAAACCAAGACACCAAAACTAAAAATGTCTGTGCGTTCATCCAACTTTTCGCCTTTGGCCTGCTCGGGCGACATGTAATTGACCGTTCCGAGAATCACGCCCTTCGCCGTTTGGTTTTGCCGGGCGGTGGCGTCTTCAAATCCAATCACTTTCGGCTCGACGAGTTTTGCCAGCCCAAAATCCAGAATCTTGACGTAACCGTCTGGACGAACCATTATATTTTCCGGTTTGATGTCGCGATGAACAATGCGCGCCGCATGAGCGGCGGAGAGAGCATTGGCGATTTGGGTTGAGATGTCGAGAATCTCCGACAGCTTTAGCGGCCGATTTCTGAAATGCTCGCGCAAGGTATCGCCTTCGATAAACTCGCTGACAATGTAGTTTGAATCTGCGGTTTCACCGATTTCGTGAATCACCAGAATATTCGGATGATTAAGCGCTGAGGCGGCTTTGGCTTCCTGAATAAATCTCTGGAGATTTTGTTCGTGGCGGCTGAATTCTCGGTTAAGGATTTTAACGGCCACGCGGCGGTCGAGTCTGGTATCTTGGGCCAGATAAACTTCACCCATTCCGCCCGCGCCGATTTGCCTGATTATTTCGTAATGCCCGAAACTTTTTCCCGTCGCGAAGTTTTTTGTTTCTGCTTGAATAATCAAACTGGCGACTTCTTGGGCGGCTGGATATTCCAGAAAACTTTCCGCGTCCTCGTCCGAATCAAGGAGATTTTCAACCTCGCGGCGCAATTCGTTATCTTTGCCGCACGAGTTGTCGAGAAACCGCCGACGCTCAAGCGGCGCGAGTTCGACGGCAGCCTCGAATAAAACTTTCACTTTTTGCCAGCGGTCTTGATTCATTTGGTAATTTCGTGATGTAGCCACGCCTTGGCCGTCCGCCAGTCATTTTTGACGGTCGCGGGCGAAACGCGCAGAGCTTCGGCGGTTTCCTCAACGCTGAGGCCGCCAAAATAACGCAATTCGACAATTTGCGCTTGTCTGGCGTCCATTTTGGCAAGTCTCTCCAGCGCTTCGTCAAGCTCGACTAAATCAACGCTTTTTTCGCCGGTAACAACTAACTCTGCGATTTCTAGCGGCAGATTCTGATCCGCGCCGCCGCGCTTTTCCCGATGCCTGGTGCGCGCATAATCAACTAAAATGCGGCGCATTGCTTGGGCGGCGATCCCGAAAAAATGAGCGCGGTTTTGCCAATTAACGTCTCGCTGGTCAATCAATTTCAAATAAGCTTCATTAATCAGAGCCGTAGTCTGCAAAGTGTGCCCGGGGCGTTCGCGGCGCAGGAAGCTCGCGGCTTGGCGGCGAAGCTCGTCATAAACAAGCGGCAAAAGGGCGTCTAAAGCTTCTTCTTTGCCGCCACTGCTCCACTCGCGCAGCATTTCGGTTATTTCTGGTGATTTGTGAGGCGATTGCTCCATCTGTCTTTCTGCTTTTCGGTGACAAGAATATGACTGTTGAGGCGGATAGGTCAAACTTTTTGCCGAAAGATAAAAATACGGCGAAAAATTATTTAGCCTTTTTCTGCCTTTGTGTCGCGTTAATGTTCAGAAGCTAAAACTAAGGAGTTTATTTCAGTTTAATCAGTAGGGAGAAAAATTATGTTCAGAAGCAAAACTTTCGCAATTACCGTTTTCGCCATGTTCTTGTTGGTTTCCTTTGTTTCAGAAACCGGCGCGCAAACCGCGACGACATTTGTCACGGGTTTGCAGAATCCAAACAAAATTATTTATTCGGAGCGTTACAGCGTTTTCTTTGTTTCCGAAGCCGGACCTTCAACGACTGCAAATAGTGGACGAATCTCGGTTGTCACCAATGACGGCGCGGTTTATCCAATACTCGTTGGATTGCCGTCGGGTCCGGCCGCGCCAAACGGCGACGCATCGGGGCCGTCGGCAATGTGGTTTGACGGCAACAGTTTGTATATCGCTATTGGCGTCGGCAACGCGACCATTAACGGTCAGGCGCCCGGTTCGGAAATTCCGAATCCAAATCCAAATTCGCCGATCTTCAGCTCGATTCTCGAATTGAAACTTCCGCTGCACGGCAGACTGTCAGGGCATTCATACCAGATTCAACCCGCCGACCACACGCGTCTAGCCAATGGTGAAACTTTATATTTAGGTTTCGCTCAGTATCGAGCGACGCTCAGATTGATAACAAACTTTCCCGACTACACGCCAAACCCGCGCCCGGATGTCCCAAACAATGTGCGAAATTCCAATCCATTTGGTCTGGTCGGCGCTGGCAGCAAATTGTACGTCGCCGATGCCGCGCAAAACCAGATTCGCACAGTCAGCCTCATAAACGGTGAAACGGAAGTTTATTTTAACTATCCGCCGCGCGTCAACCCATTGCCGGGGCCGCCCGTAATTGATCCGGTTCCCACGAGCTTACGGCTTTTCGGCAACAGCTTGCTGGTTACTTTT
>JBDTZD010000305.1:0-3072 GCA_040005335.1 Pyrinomonadaceae bacterium
TCTGGCTGTATAGTCAAACGGGTATTTATATTTGTACATATTAAACGGCAAAATATTGACCTCGCGCGTGAAAGCGACCTGTGCCTCCATTCCGGTAGGTTTCTTTGTAACGGTTATGACGGCGTCATCCGGAACATTGTCGTAGTTTCCAATCTCTCGGATCTTTTTTCGAATAACCTCAGGGTCATTCAACGACTTGTTATTTGGCAATCCGTAAGCCTGAGTAATGACTTCCTGCATTTTCTCTTTAAAATGCGAGCATTGATACCAGGTTACTACGTAATTGAAACCACCATATCCAACGAAAAACAGAATAGCCACAACGAGTAAAAATTTACCAGTTGCATTTCCAGATTCGCTATTACGGACAAACTTTTTGTCAGTCTTTATTATGTCATTATTAAGAGAGATGCTGGAACGTTTTAACATTTTTGATACTCCTTTGGAAATAAACTAGCGAGTTAAAATTACGATTGAAATTTATTGCCTTAAGACTGAAGAAACAGCTTCGCGCACGATGTTTTCGGGAATATTATTGTTGTCTGTAATTGCGGCGCGTCCTATTCCGTCAAGCAAAATCCACTTAAAAGAATCACCAACCGTCTTTTTGTCGTGAGAAAAAGCTTTGATGACAATTTCAGGATCAATGTTATCGGCTTGCGGGAGTTTCCCAACGCTCTCAACAACATCGCTAAACAAATTTAACTCATGTTTTGAGATTTTGCCAATTCTATTTGAAATTTCCGCTGCCGCCCTCATTCCTAACCCAACTGCTTCGCCATGTTTAAAGCGTTTATAAAGAGTAACTTTTTCGAGCGCATGTCCGACTGTATGACCAAAATTCAAAATGCGGCGTGAACGCGAGTCTTCTCGTTCGACGTTTTCGCGTTCATCTCCACTAACAATTCCGGCTTTGAAAGCAATGTTAGCGGCAATTAGATTTTGTAGTTCAAAGAGAAAATGTTCGTTTTCAAAATCGCGCCGAAAATTGCGGGGAGGAAATCTTTGTAAAATATCTTGAGTTTGGTCAAAAAGGATGCGGCTGGCAATTGCGCCCTGTTTAACTGCTTCATAAAGTCCGGCTCGCATTTCTCGCAGCGGCAAGGTTTTAAGCGTTGTAATATCAATCAAAACTCCGTGCGGTTGATGAAACGCTCCAATTAAGTTTTTGCCAAAAACTGTGTTGACCGCTGTTTTACCCCCGACCGAAGAATCAATCTGAGCCAGAAATGTCGTCGGAACTTGAATAAACGGCAGCCCACGCCCGAAAATTGCCGAGGCAAAACCTGCTAAATCTCCGACTACGCCGCCGCCCAAAGCGACAACCGCGTCTGAGCGCGTTAACCTCTTCTCGGAAAAAAACGCCAAAACTTTTTCTAAAACACGCAGATTTTTGTGTTTTTCCCCGTCCGGCATCAAAAAAATGGAAACCTCAAAATCTGCATCTTCTAGGCTTTGCCGCGCCGTCCCGCCGTAAAATCCAAAAATTTTGCGGTTTGAGATGAGACAAACGCGGGTTGTTTTGCGGCCTACGCATTTGCGCGTAAATTGCCCGAGTTCCGGCAAAATATTTGTGCCAATTTTAATTTCGTATTCGTGCGGCGCGCCGGGAATAGCAACAGTAATTTTTTTAATTTCGTTCATTTGTTTCAGAATTTTACACGTCCGAAAGTTCCGGCAAAAGCCTTGACTTGAAAAAGTCGGGGTGCATCGTTCATGATGCAATATCGTTTCGGAAAAAAACATGCTGGTTTCTCGGTTTAATTATTATCTAACAAAACTAAGACGCGCTTGGTCAGACGGAACTTTCAAAGAACGCGTCAGCCGCAAGTTAAAAACCGGTACAGCGACAAAAATAGGAGCGGCGACGGGGTATCTAGGCTTGCGCTCGACCGACAAGAAGCTTTCCATCGCCGAGGGTTTCGCAGACCATCGCAATAAAATTAACACTGATTCAGAGCAAGAACAGGAAATTATCAACCGCATCGTTTCCGCTTACAGATTAGCCAAGGAAGACTGGAAACTCGCGCCTGCTCAATTTCAAATTCGCGGGCTGTGGGCTGAATGGATCGAAGTTAATTATGGCAATTTGCTCGCAGCCGTCAACGCCGATGATTATCACAAAATCTCCAACATTCTGCAAAACTTTGGCAGAGAACAGTTTGCTGTCGGGACGGGAAGCTCTTACGACGACGTAGTTCATTATAAAACTTCGCTTGTCGGTCGCGCTTATGTTAAAACCGTTTGGTGTGATTATCGCGACAAATTAGTTGACGCGGGTTTTGATTTGAGTAAAATCACTCATCCTAATATTGGCAATCCAGCAGGTTTTCGCGTTAACGAACAGGTTATCCCAACCGAGACTCTGCGTCACGCTTATAATGCTCTGGCAATTACGAATCTCCTCCGAAACTTCAAAAAGCCGGTAATTTTCGAAATCGGCGGCGGATTCGGCGGGCAAACGTTTCAGACCGTTTATCAATTGCGCGAGAACGGCAACCCAATCGGTAAATATCTAGATTTTGACATTCCTGAAGTGCAAATAGTCGTCAGCTATTTTCTGTTGTGGGCATTTCCTGAATTAAACGTCCGGCTCTACGGTGAGGGCGCGGTTTCTGCCACCGACGCGGAGGATTTTGAGATTGGTATTTTTCCGCATTTTGCGATTGATAAATTGACAAATTTATCAGCCGATTTGGTTTTCAACTCCAACAGTTTCGCAGAAATGGACGAAACGGCTGCAAAACATTATCTCGCTGTTACCAACCGTATTTGCCGGCAATATTTTATGCACATTAATCATGAGAGCCGTTTCGTTTTCAACTATCCTGATGGAAGCGAAAGCCGTAACGCTCTTGGCTCGGAACTCGTTCCCGAGACGGCAAAATTTAAACGCATTTATAAACGCCCGCGGCTTTTTCAAAGACCTGAAGATAAGCCTTTTAAGTCATTTGCGTATTTGTATGAGCGGATAAAAGTTGACTAAAATAAAATGAGCGCAACAGCGTGGGAGTGCGTCGCGCTCATCAATTTGTGGTCACCGTCCTCACCCCAGCAACCACTTGAGACGGA
>JBDTZD010000295.1:0-10328 GCA_040005335.1 Pyrinomonadaceae bacterium
CCAATTCCGGTCTTAACTGCGTCAACTCCAGCTTCAATCAACGCTTTTGTTCCCTCATAGGTTGCCACATTTCCGGCGACAATCTGCATTTCGGGAAAATCTTTTTTGATTGTTTTGATAGCATCCAAAACTCTTGATGAATGACCATGTGCGGTATCAATTACTAAACAGTCAACGCGCGATTTAACGAGTTCGGCGGCGCGTTCGCGATAATCTCCGGTTGCTCCGATGGCGGCTGCAACCCGCAATCTGCCCAATTCATCTTTGGCTGCGAGAGGATAACGAATCGCCTTTTGAATATCCTTGACTGTTATTAACCCCTTTAATCGTTGCTCGGCGTCAACAACCAGTAATTTTTCAATCCGGTGCTTTTGCAGGACGACTTTAGCTTCATCCAGGGTTGTTCCAACCGGGACGGCGACGAGTGGTTGTTTGGTCATCACTTCGGAAACCGGAATCTCAAAGCGCGTTTCGAAACGTAAATCGCGGTTAGTGATAATGCCGACTAGATGATTGTTTTCATCCACAACGGGAACGCCGGAAATCTTAAAAGATTCCATTACGAGCAAGGCTTCTTGCACGGTTTGCGTCGGCAAAATCGTTACCGGGTCAACAATCATCCCGCTTTCAGAGCGTTTTACTTTATCTATTTCTTCCGACTGGCGCTCAATTGAAAGGTTTTTGTGAACTACGCCGATGCCGCCTTGCTGCGCTAAAGCAATCGCCAGAGCAGCCTCGGTGACGGTATCCATCGCCGATGAACAAAGCGGGATATGAAGGCGGATGTTGCGAGTAAACTGCGTCGAAGTATCGGCTTCGTGCGGCAAAATCTCTGAATACGCCGGAACTAACAGAACGTCGTCAAAGGTCAATCCTTCTTGAATATTTGGTGTCAGCATAATAATTAAATTTTAAAAGAAATTATAAACTGCTAGTCTAAAACGAACATGCCCGTCGGGAAAAGCGGACAAGGCGGAATTCTTAATTATCAAGCAGGGAATTTATCGTTCGCTGGAGATTTTCAGCAATTGATTTGGCTACGGGGTCAGCAATCGTCCGCCCGTCAAATTCAAAAAATTTAGAGAGCGCGAAATCGTGGATTTTATTCGTATTCGCATCGTAAGTTCGGCGTTTTCTTTGCAAGTCAATCGCGCCGCGTGCCGTTAGCTGTTCGTTGGGCGTGACTTTAGCAAGCAGAAAATCGCCGGAAATTACTAAAACTTTGTCCGTTGCGCCGCCGATAACAAATGAATGAACTCCGCTCTCGGGTGCAAAACGCGGATTAGAGAGAGCGCCCGTAATTTTTATCACTGCGCCCACAAGTTCTTTTTGAGCACTACTGGCAAAGAATTTCTCAGGTTCAGCAATCTCCTGTCGCCAAACTTCGCGTCCCAAAAGCGGCTTTTCAAGCGGCTCGCCACCCTTTTGCCTGCGAGTTGTAAAACAAATTATTTCAGGAGTTTCGCACTTAAAATCTTCGGCACAAATTAGGTAACAACGAACCATCCGAAACAGTGCGGACGCATTTTCGCTAAAAATAGCGAGACACGTTTCATCCGACTTTTCAATTTTAAGAGTCAGCAGATCAAGCAAATTTTTTTGTAGCCGTGATTCGCCTGCACCGAGTTGTAGGGCAAATTCGTCGTTAGCCGTTTCTGCCTTACCGTAAATGTCCAGCAAAATGCTGTCTTCGAGGTTGGCTGTCATTAATCCAAATTCTTTGGTTTCCGCAAGGAACTTCTGGATTTTCGGAAGGCGCGCAAGCCGAGTTAAATCTTCGGGCGCCACCCAGCGCCCAATATCTGAACGGGCTTTGACGCGGACAAGCTGGAATTGCTCGTCAGCTAATTCAATCAAATGAGAACTTGAGGTAAGTTTTTGTGCGTTTCTTCGCAGCGCGGCTGCGCGGCTGGCAAGCGAAGCCAAAACAAAATTTGTGGTCGAACGTTTTTTTTGCAACACATTTGTTTCAATTGCAAATTTGAGATTATTGTTTTCTAGGCGAACGCTCACCGTTAGCTTTTCCTCTGGCAGATGTTGATTGAGTTCGGCGGCCAGCGGGGCGAGCAATTCGCGCTCTACCGCGCGGCGCAGCGGTCTGGCGCCGTAACGCACGTCGTAGCCGGTCTCGGCGAGGAATTTAACCGCTTCTTTTTCGAGACTCAGCTTGATTTGACGAAACCGGAAACCTTCACGCTTTTTTAAATTCTCGATTTCGAGTTCTGTAATCGTTTGCGCGGTTCTTTCATCAAGCGGCGCAAACGGAACCACGCGGTCAAGTCGGTTAAAAATTTCAGGGCGCAAAAAATCGCGTACGGATTGGCTAAAATGTTTGATTGCCTGGTGTTTCTCTCGTGCATTAGTGAGAAAACCGCTGCGACCGCGTCCAAAAGTTTCCGCGCCGAGATTTGAAGTCATGACTATAATAGAATTTGTGAAATCGGCAACTCGCCCGCTCGCATCGGTCAGGCGTCCTTCGCCCAAGATTTGCAAAAGCAAATCGAAAAACTGTGGATGAGCTTTCTCAAATTCGTCAAATAATAAAACTGAGAAAGGCTGTTCACGAATCTTTGCGGTTAATTGACCTTCGGTTTCGCCGAAACCTCCGATCAGACGCCCGACCGCAATCGGTGTGGAAAACTCGCTCATATCAAAACGCACCAGACGTTCTCGATTATTAAAGAAAAATTCGGCTAATGCCTTAGTCAGTTCAGTCTTTCCGACACCAGTTGCGCCGATAAAAAGCAGTGAAGCAATTGGCTTGCGTGGACGAGTCAGTTTAGCTTTGACAGTCGCAATTAAATCAATAATAAGTTTGATCGCTTCAGTTTGCCCTAAAACTCTCTGCTCAAACCAGTTTTCAATTTGCTTTAAATCCAGTTGCTCTTCATCGCTTAAAAGAAAGAGCGGTAAACCGGTTTCTTCAGAAAAAGTCTGCAGCACCTTTTTCGGAGTTACCCAAGCGTCCGCAGTCGTGCGGGCGGTGTTGTTACTAGATAAATTTCGCAAAAAACTCACCGGACGACCGGGAAACGCTGAATAGGTCGCATAGCGGCGGTGCACGGCATCCAAAGTTTTGATCGCTTCGGTTTCAATTTCCCGGCTACTCAAAGACGTATTTTGCGCTAATTCATTAGCGACCGACTGAAGGATTTTCAAGCCTGTTTCGCGATTTGGTTCGGCAACGTTGATTTGCTGAAAGGCAGTGAGCAAATTGGCGTCACGTTTTTCAATGACGACAAGCTGTTCGGGCGTACATTCAACAATTGTTTGCAGTTCGCCGCGGGCGATTTTAGGGCGAAAAAAACTGGCGATACCTTGTGAGTTAGAGTTTGATTTACCCACCTCGAGCAGCTCGAAGAGATTTCCCAAATGCAGAATCGCATTTTGTTTTTTGATTTCCGCAGCGAGCTTTTGACAACGCTCCTGCCACATCCCGAAACCTGTTTGACCAGCAACGAGCCGCGCTCCCGTAGTCGCATAAAATGAAGTGTCTTTGAAACCCAACTTTGCGCGTTGCCGCACTACTTCTTGAAAAATGGCGGTTTTCCCAATGCCGTTAGCACCTATCAGCAGAATGCTGTAACGCTCTTTGGCTGACAACATTTCGGCAAGGCGGTTGACCATTTGTTCAACTTCATAAGCAGGGGCGAGTTTTTTGTCATTGAGTTTGGTGCTGACTTCGGCAAGAACTGATTCCTCTTCTGTCACTTTGTTTTCGTCAATGGCGCGCTGCTTTGGTGTTTTCAGTTCAACTGCAAGTTCTGACTTTTCAATTCGAATCTCGCGAACTCTTTCCAATTCACGAAGTTTTCTGAGCGATTTTGACGCACCCGTTCTGACGAGCGCCGCACGAATTTCTTTTTCTATTTTTTGCTCAAACTGATCGGCATCTTTGCATATAACGGCAATGCCGAGAGAGGGAACAAAGGCTTGGAAATAACCTTCTACTTGCTGCCAGTGGAGAAAATGAATTTTGATTTCGACCGGATGGCGCCACTTTTTTGAATTTCGGGGCGGGTCGATTAAAAGGCAAATTTCACTCGCTGCAAATTCGGGCGGTGCAATTCTCGAATGAAGCTCAAGCGTATCAGCGCGTTTGAGTATTTCCTCGGCATTGGCGCGAACGGCGAGGTTGCGACGTTCTTCCTTGCTATCAAAACGCGAAATTTCAACGAAATTTAATGCTTCGGAGAGCGCACAATCGTCCTCGAAAACTTGCGTCAGAACACTGAGCGGAAAGAAAAAAGTCGGCATCAGCAGTTAAACTTAAAACTTTGTGAATTGTCTAGCCGACGAGCCGCTGGCAGTCAAAATATCGAAAAGACTAACTGCTTGTCCGTCGCTAAACGTTTAAAGTATTTTAGTCGCGTGGTTTGACGTTTTCGCGCAGAAACTTCACGATGTCTTCGGTTGAAGTGCCGGGAAGAAAAATCTCGGAAACGCCTTTTTCTTTGAGCGGAGCGATGTCTTCGTTGGGGACAATCCCGCCAACGACGACAAGTGTGTCGTCCATTCCATTTTCTCTCAACAGATTAACAATTCGTGGACAAAGCGTATTATGAGCTCCCGACAAAATAGAAATTCCCACCGCGTCAACATCTTCCTGCAGCGCGGCGGCGGCAATCATTTCCGGCGTCTGCCTCAGTCCGGTGTAAATAACTTCCATTCCGGCATCGCGCAATGCCCGCGCAATAACTTTTGCGCCTCGGTCGTGGCCGTCAAGCCCGGGTTTCGCTACTAAAACTCTAATTTTTCGTTCGTTCATTTGTTTAGTATATTAGCGAACAAATTTTCTAAGCAAATTGGCAGGCTTAATAAAAGGTTTGAGTTTGGGATAAGTAAAGAAATATCGGCCCTCCGGTTGCAAAGCCTGAATCACATGCGGAAAACCAGCATCGTATAAAATTATTATGCCTTTGTCGCTCACCGAGAACTCATTAAAGCTTTCGACCCTTGATGGTAATTTGATTCGTTTGAGCGAAAACATTTAAGGTCGGCGTCATCAAAAAAGTTGCATAGATCCAGCTTTTTAACATAATTTTCAAAAATCAATATTCGGTGAACCAAAAACACAGCGAAGTTTTCCGCGCCAAGTTTTTTGCATCCGCATAGCTTCCCGCATTTCCGCCCAAGCGTGAATATTAATCCAAATCCAATTATACGATTCGAGCGGTTTAATTGTGCCGTACCGCGCTTCTTCCAATTCACTGGTGAACGTGCCAAACAATCTGTCCCAAATGATTAAAACCCCAGCGTAGTTTTTGTCCAAATAAATATCGTTTACTCCATGATGAACGCGATGATGTGACGGAGTATTTAAAACATTTTCGAGCCAACCCAAACGTTTAATAAGACGCGTGTGAATCCAAAATTGATAAAGCAGGTTGGCGCCGTGGATAACACCGAACATCCACGGCGCAAAACCGAGCAGCATCATGGGAGCATAAAACATCCAGGTTACGCTGTTGCCAAACCAGCTTTGCCTGACGGCAACGCTCAAATTGTAATGATTAGACGAATGATGTACAACGTGGAAATTCCAGAAAAACCGCAGTTCGTGGCTCGCGCGGTGAAACCAGTAATAAAGTAAATCGTCAAGTAAAAACAGCAAAACCCAGCTCCACCAAGCATTCTCAGGAAATTTGTAAAGCGCGTGTTCATAACACCACAAATAAAGAAAACCTGTGAAAAAACCAAAAAAAGCTCCCCATACAAGGCTGACGAAACCAACAAAAATATTGGTAAAAGCGTCTTTGGGACAGTATTCGTTTTCACCTTTGTACCAACCATAGAAAGCCTCTAACCCGATAAAAAAGGCAAAAAACGGAACTGCGATGACTGTCGGATTAAGCATGTTTTAAAAAGCAGGTTCTTCGTAAACTCCATAAACATCGCGCAAAGCGACACATATTTCTTCAACGGTAGCATAAGCACTGACGGCTTCGATCGTAGCGGGCATTGTGTTTTCGTCGGCTTTCGCAGCTTTCCTTAATTTGTCCAAAGCAATATTGACAGCGCCGTTGTCACGACCATCCTTTGTCATTTGAAGTCGCTCAAGCTGATGAACGCGGACGTTTTCGTCAATTGTCAAAAGCTCGATTTTTGATAGTTCTTCCGCCATGGCGTACTTGTTAACACCGACAATCGTTTGTTCGTGACGCTCGACAGCTTTTTGATATTGATAGGCTGACTCCTGCAATTCGCGCTGCGGGAATCCGGCTTCAATGGCTTCGACCATTCCTCCGAAACCGTCTATTTTGTCAAAATAATCGAAACAGCCCTCTTCCATCTTCCGTGTTAAGGATTCGATAAACCAGGAGCCGCCGAGCGGATCAATTGTGTTAACTACACCGGTTTCTTCGGCAATTATTTGCTGTGTTCTGAGAGCAATCAAAGCAGCCTGATCGGTTGGCAAAGCCAAGGCTTCATCATATGCATCAGTATGCAGACTGTTTGTTCCGCCCAACACTGCCGCCAAAGCTTGAATTGCCACGCGAGCAATATTGTTTAAAGGCTGCTGAACGGTCAACGAAACGCCTGCTGTTTGGGTATGGAAACGCAATTGCATAGTGCGGGGATTCTTCGCTCCGAAACGGTCGCGCATCGTTTTTGCCCAAACAATTCGAGCCGCGCGATATTTGGCGATTTCCTCAAAAAAATCATTGTGAGCGTTAAAGAAAAATGAGATGCGGGGCACAAACTCATCAATGTCAAGCCCTCTCTCAATTCCGTATTGAACGTATTCAACGCCGTCGCGTAAGGTAAAAGCCAATTCTTGCAAAGCGGTCGCGCCTGCTTCGCGAATGTGATAGCCGGAAACTGAAATCGGATTATATTTCGGCACTTGCTTGGCACAGAACTCAAAGGTGTCAATAACAAGCTTCATCGCCGGTTTAATCGGATAAATCCATTCCTTTTGCGCGATATATTCTTTTAAAATATCGTTTTGCAAGGTTCCGGATATTTTACGAAAATCTGCGCCCTGTTTTTCGGCAACCACCAGATACATTGCCAGAAACACCGAGGCGGGAGCATTAATAGTTTGCGAAACCGTCACTTGGTCGAGCGGAATTCCTTCAAATAAAGTTTCGAAATCAGCGAGGCTTGAGACGGCGACGCCGCATTTACCAACTTCTCCTTCTGAAAGCGGTGAATCAGCGTCTAAACCCATTAGAGCAGGCAAATCATATGCGACTGAAAGCCCGGTTTGTCCTTGCGACATCAGATATTTAAAACGCTAATTTGTTTCTTCAGGCGAACCGAATCCGGCAAATTGCCTCATTGTCCAAAGTTTGCCGCGATAACCCGTCGGGTGAATTCCGCGCGCGTAAGGAAATACGCCAGGAAATCCAATATCCGTCTTAAAGTCAACATTTTCGCTGTCCGCTGGCGTATAAAGCCGTTCGACTGATTCAAGCGAAATGCCTTCAAACCTACTCTTGCGTTCGGGCACTTTTGCTAAGACAGGCTCCAGTGTTTCGCTTTCCCACCGTTTAACTTCGGTATTTATTGGCGAGGATGTTTCCTGGGCAGCTTTGATTTCAGGCATAAATAAAGTCTCGTTATAGCTTGATTAAGATTTAAGATACTACTTTGATATTATTCGATATTATTTGATTGAAAGCTAATTTTCAAATTGCTTGACAGCCGTCCATTTGAAGGCGCTAAAACACAAGGGGGCGGCTCAAGCTATTTAACTTAAGCCGCAAAAATTTGTGGAATAAATGATGGAAGAGAAAGCGGAGTCGGGGCAAAGCGGGGATTACTTAGGGAAGTCAATCAAGTTCCACTTCTATTGAAATTCTCCGCCATTTCAATTGTTAGGAACAAGAATTCGTTGCTCGTTCGCCCGTACCATATATAAACGCTGCCTGGCAGCACGTTCAATTGTGGCAGGGTCGGTTTGCAAATTGTGTATTTCTTCGGCTAACGCTGTGTTAGCTTCTTGTAACTGTTTGATTTCACCATTTAAAATGCCGTTTTGTTGTTGTTCAAGACGCATTTCCGAGCGCGATCTCACATTCAAAACCACGCAAAAGGCAAAAGTTATCAAAACCAGCGCAGTAAAAATCATCCAACGCGGAACACTGCTGTTTTGTGGGTTGAGAGCCCGAGCCCGAACACGCTCACGCGCCTCAACTCTTCCCGGAGCATAAACTGGCATTGTGCGCGGGGCGATTTGTTGCGTAATAATTCTAATAGGATAGGTATTAAAATTTGATTTACTCATTGTCTAAATTCTCCTAATGAGATATTTTAAGCGTCCACTTGTTGTTCACTTTTGAGAAACAAAAGCCAAAGTCATGTATCGTGAGTGTTTTGTCTATGATGAATTTTCGCGACTGCTTAAACAACTAGGGCGATGAGAATCTTACATAACTTTTTGTCGCGTGTAAAGAATTATTATTTTCAGCAGTTTATGGCGATAAGTTCAGTGATTACTTGAGGTAGATTAGTTTTAATACCAGTCCATCTGTTTGAAGTGTACAAGTGGTGTACGAAATTCCGCAAAATTAGCAACTAAGACTTATAAACTTTAAATTGATGAGGTTAGAAAATCGATTTACGGCAAACGTGTGGATAATTTCTTAGACTTATTAAGCAGTTGTTGAGAAATAGGTTGGTGTGTCAACTTAACACATGGGCAGGTTCTTAAGAGTTTTAGTTTTTTAGAAACTGTTGATAATGAATGGTTTGCAAAGATATCTTAATAGTGGCACAGGAGTTGATACAAAATAATAACTTTCACAAGTTTATTTTTGCTCGAGCTGATCACTAAAATAAAATTGATTGCTCAATCAACATTACTAGGTTTGTGAAAATTCAAAAACAAGTTCTCACAAAAAACGCGAACATTGTTTTAAATCACCTTGAAATACCAAATTTTGCATTTGTAATCTTAATCGGAGAAAGAAAAATGAGACCAATTAAACATGTTGAAAAAGGATTGACGCTCGTTGCCAGCAGTCTTTTTAAAACAATCAAATCAGTTAACCAATTCAAACCCAATCCATCTTTTACGCCCAAATGGTCCGACAAACCGCTTCTAAAATCGTGGCAGAAATCAAAGCCGACCTTAGGATTTCCGCGCATGACTGATTCGCTCTGTCCGAATTGCGTAATCGAAGCGCGTGAAGATATCTTAAGCGGTAAGAAGGATGTGTCAATTTTACTCAACGAAAAAGTTGGAGAGATTAAAGCGCAAATTATTGAGCGTGACGGTGAAATCTGGATGGTTAAAGATTGCCCCACACATGGTCACTTTGAAGATTTGATGGCTATTGATTCAAACTTCTTGAAACACATCGAGAATAATTTTCCGGGACGAGATATCGCCTCACACAACGATGAAAAACTACATAATCATGGAACTTCGACAATTAAATATGGGCGCGGCGCGGTTCTGACCGTTGATTTGACGAACCGCTGCAATATGATGTGTGATCCATGTTTTATGGACGCGAACCAAGTGGGTTTTGTCCACGAACTTTCGATGGAGGATATCAAAGAAATTCTTGATAATGCGATTTCGATAAAACCGCGACGTCAAATGTCGGTGCAGTTTTCAGGTGGCGAGCCGACAATTTCTCCGCATTTTCTCGAAGGCATTCGTTACTCACGGAAGGTTGGTTATAATTCCGTCCAAGCCGCTACTAATGGAATTGAATTCGCCAAATCAAAAGAATTTTGCCGAGAAGCCGCCGAAGCCGGTTTACGCTTTGTCTATCTGCAGTTTGACGGCATTGGTAACGATGCCAATTCGCATCGTCAAGTCGGCAATTTATTCGACGTCAAACTTCGCGCTATTAATAATCTGCACGAAGCGGGCGTTGATATTGTACTTGTCACTACGTTAGTCAATGGCGTCAATAACGATCAAGTTGGTTCAGTTGTGCGTTTCGCACTTGAAAATCCCAAGAAAGTTTCGTTTGTGTCATTTCAACCCGTTTCGTTTACTGGACGCGACGAGCATATTACCGAGCAGCGACGTCTTCAACAACGTTACACTCTCTCGCATCTGGCTTACGACGTTAAAGGCCAAGTAGGAATCACTGAACCGACAAGGGATTGGTTTCCGCTTTCGCTAATGGGCGCATTTGCTGATTTTGCCGATATGGTTCATGGTCCCGAAGCCGATTGGGGACAGGTTTCCTGCGGTTGTCACCCAAATTGCGGCGTGGGAACGGCGATGATGATTAACAAAGAGACCAAAGAAATGGCTCCGGTTCCGCAGTTTCTGAACATTCCTAATCTTGTCGAGGACATGAAGCACATCACCGATACTAATCGCGGTAAATGGTTCTCAAACCTAATGATGGGCTTGG